>JBBQML010000001.1:0-28415 GCA_038328885.1 Verrucomicrobiota bacterium
GCCGAGTCCACCCGCCTGCTGCTGGCGGCCGGGGCCGATCCCAACGCGGACTCCGACCGCCGGGGAGTGCCGGTCGGACGCGCCCTGGCATTCAATCCGGCCATGGGGACGACGTTGTCCGCCGGCGGTCGGCTGACCCCGAGTTTCGCCCCCGACCAGGCCGGCACCTTGAGGGCGCTGTTGGCGGCGGGCGCGGATCTCTTCCGCTCCACAGACCGAAGTGGAACAACCACGCTGGCGGACTATCTGCCCGGGTGGCCCGGGCCTCTCCTCGAACTGGTGTTGACCAATGCCCTCCCTGCGGCCCAGCACAGTCCGCGGGGCGATACGCTGCTGCACGTGGCGGCGGCCACGGGAACCACCAACGCCATCGCCGTCCTCCTCGGTCGTGGACCGTCCGCGAACGTCACCAACGGCCTGGGGCTCACGCCGCTTCAGGCGGTGGCGCGGCAGCGCGTGGGCGAACCTCGGAGCGAGTTCGGTGAGTTCTGGGCGCCGGGATGGCGACCGCTGCATTTTTGCGGACGGCTTCCCGCTCCGGTCCGGTCGGCCGTCGCCGCGCAACTCCTGGCCGCCGGTGCCCGTCGGGACGTGTTCTCGGCCGCTGGCCTGGCGGACCTGCGGACGCTGGAGGTCTTGGTGGACGGCGACCCGGGTTTGCTGCGGGCCCGGGATTCGCGTCAGCGCACGCCGTTGCACTGGGCGGTACAGGGGGGCGATCCCCTCGCGGTGGAATGGTGCGTGCGCCGTGGGGCGGACCTGGCTGCGGCGGATGTCGACGGCAACACGCCACTGCACCTGGCGCTCACCTGGTGGCCCAGTGATCCGGCGAGATCGCTGATCGCGGCCGGGGCTCCGCTCGGCCTCACCAATCGCGCGGGGTTCACGCCTCTCGCCCTGGCGGCGTACGCACCGGGCGCGGTGGAGTTGCTCCTGGCCAAGGGGGCCGCCGCGGAGCCGCCGCAGGGTGCCCTCCCGCTGGTGCAGGCTGCGCGTCTCGTGGACGAGGGATGGCGATTGCCGCTGCCCCCGCGGGGGATGCCGGTGGTCCTTGCCCGTTTCCCGGTCGCCTTCGAGTCGGTCCAGCGGTTGCTTGCCGCCGGAGCACACCCGGCCACGCGGGACCCGGAAGGCATGGCGGCCTTCGAGGTCGCCATGAAAATCGGGGCGCTCAACCTGGTCGAGCTGTTCGTGGCGAAGGGCGCCGACCCGAACGCGGTGGATCTGGCGGGCAACCCGGCTTGGATGGACCTCCTGCGTCGGGGTTCGCAGCAGCGCTATCTCACGGGCGAGTCCTGGCGCTACCGCTTCGCTCAGTATCTCCCCGCCGCGGTGAAGGCATCGCTGCAGACCCTCGGGGCCATGCCCGATCCACCCCGGGAGGTGAGTCTCCCCGTCCTGCCGTTTCTCACCCGCCTCGGGGTGCACCTCCAGGCGACCAATGCCGCCGGCCGGAACGCCCTGCACGCGTTGGCCCTCGCGCCGCCGAGGACCGCGGACGGCACGGCCGACCTGTCGTGGATGATGTTCGGCGCGTCGACCCTGGCGAGTGACCCGCAGGGCGCGATGATCGAGGAACTGAAGCAGGCCGGGGTCCGGGTGGACGCCCGGGACCGCGAGGGCAACACCCCGTTCCTGCTCGCGTGGAGCCGGCACTCGATCGCGCTGGCCTGCTCGTTGGCTCGCGCCGGGGCGGACGTGCGAGCCACCAATGCCGCCGGGGCTTCCGCCCTTCACCTGGCCAGCAGCTACTCCGACCCCCGGAATCCCCTCATCGGCCCGTACGTTTTTTACCTCGGCTCGCTGGGCCTCGACCCGAATGCGCCGGATACGCAGGGCCGCACCCCGCTCCATTTCGCGGTGCACACCAACACGCTCGACAACGCCGCCCTCTATATCGCCGCCCTCGACCTGCTCGAACTGGGGGCCGATTCCCGGGCCGCCGATCGCAACGGGGTCACGCCGCTGCAGTTGGCCGAGGAATGGAAATGCCGGGGCATTCTGGAGGCGCTGCGCCGACCGCGTGGGGTTCCACCCTACCGGAACCCATTCTTCGGCCCGGGCGGCGTCGGTCTGCAGGGCGCCCCGAGCCCTCCGCCCTCCGGCCGCTGAGGTTCAGTACCCCGCCGGCTGAGCATTTCGGGATGGGGGGTGTCTAGTCCCGGTCATGCGTCGTCACCTGTTGGCCGTGTGCGTGCTCCTCGGTTTGGGAGCGATGGTGGCGGCCTGGACTCCCGTCGCCGCCGGGGCGATCCCCGCCGCGCTGGTGGCTCTCTCGGAGTTGCAGGCCGGGCGCCTCCTCGAGTGGCGCCTGGAGGGGGTTCCGGTCGTGACCAATTCCTTCGACCCCGCGGTGATCCGGGTGGACGTGGAGGTGACCGAACCCGCGGGGCGTCGGCGGTCCATTCCCGCTTTCTGGTGCCGGCCTTACCGGCGGGCGCTGGTGCAGGGGAGCGAGATGCTGACGGCCACCGGGGCGGTGAATGGCGTCTGCGCTTCCTCGGTGCCGAGGCAGGTCTCCAGACCATGCGCCTGATGGTCAGCCTTCAGGACGAACCCGCCCGCGTGCTGGTCGAGACCAACTTCGTCCTCGCCGCGGCAGCCACGCCCTTCCGCGGCTTCGCCCGGGTCGCACCGGGTCGCCAGTTCTTCGAGACCGCCGATCAAACGCCGCTGCCACTGGTGGGGGCCGACAACTTTGCGGTGTACCACTCCTACGCCGAGTCCGCCCCTGCCCGACGCCTCGCCGCGGTCACGCAGTCCATGCGCGCGCGCTATGGCAAGCCGGTCCTCGTGGGTGAGGCGGGCGTTGCTTCCCCCCGCCCTCCGGAAGCGGGTGGCGTGTCCTGTGGAGTGCGCCGAGGAGCCTCGCGAGGCGGCGCTTTGGTATCCGGTCACCGACCACTCGTGGAGGCACCGGGCTTCTGCCGGACTGGAACGGACTCGTTGGTAACCTTCGGTGCCCCGGTCCCGTCTGCAGGGACACTTCGCGATCGCCTGGGCGGATGTTCTTCCCAGGCCAACCCGCGGCAACGAGGACAGGAGATTACTGATGAACAGGTGAAGAAGTGGGAGACCCTCCAGGCCGAGAACCGGAATCGTGGGCAGGACCGCGGCCGGGGCGCGGGTGGTGGAGGTGGTGCCGGTGGTTCAGGCGGTGGCGCGGGCGCCAACCGGAGGAACTGACGAGCGCTCGGGGGAGATCGGTCGGTTGCCGCGAGTCGCGGCGCGTTGAAGGAGTGGTGGGCGGGGGACCGGGCAACCGGGCTCCCGCCCTGATTTTTTGGTTACCCGCCCACCCCGGCTCAGGTCATTCTCGCCGCGCGCATGAAGAAGAAGACGAAGTCGCCGGCCAAGTCGGCTCACGCCCAGCCCTCCTCCTCCCATTCCCTCGAACGTGTCTGGTCATCCACGGTGGTCGACGGCGCCGAACGTGCCGCCAGCCGGGCCATGCTGCACGCTGTGGGATTCAGTCGGGATGACTTCCGGAAGTCCCAGGTGGGGGTCTGCTCCACGTGGAGCCAGGTCACCCCCTGCAACATCCACATCGACCAACTCGCGGTCCACGTGGCGACCGGCATCAACGAGGCCGGGGGCAAATCGGTCGTCTTCAACACCATCACCATCTCGGACGGCATCTCCATGGGGACCGAGGGGATGAAGTACTCGCTGGTGTCACGCGAGGTGATCGCGGATTCCATCGAGACCGTGGTCGGCTGCGAGGGTTTCGACGGGTTCGTGGCCATTGGGGGTTGCGACAAGAACATGCCCGGCTGCCTGATCGCCATGGCGCGGTTGAACCGCCCGGCGGTGTTTGTCTACGGCGGCACGATCCTCCCGGGCGAACACGAGGGTCGCGCGGTGGATATCGTGTCCTGCTTCGAAGCCGTGGGTCAGCACGCCGCTGGCAAACTGGGTGATGAGCAGTTGGCCGCCCTGGAGGCGGTGGCGATCCCGGGCGCCGGCGCGTGCGGCGGCATGTACACGGCCAACACCATGGCCAGCGCCATCGAGGCCCTGGGCATGAGCCTTCCCAACAGCTCCGCGCAGACGGCGATCGGCGAGGACAAGAAGCTCGACTGCGAGCAGGCCGGCGCGGCGGTGCTCCAGCTCATCCGGTTGGGGATCCGCCCCCGCGACATCCTGACCAGGAAAGCCTTCGAGAACGCGATCACTCTGGTGATGGCGCTGGGCGGTTCGACCAACGCCGTGTTGCACCTGCTGGCCATGGCGAACGCGGCGGGCGTGAAGCTCACTCTCGACGACTTCACCCGCATCGGCCGCCGCACGCCCGTGCTCGCGGACCTCAAGCCCAGTGGCAAGTACGTGATGGCCGAGTTGGTCAAGATCGGTGGCACCGTGCCCCTGATGAAGCAGTTGCTGGACCGCGGCCTGTTCCATGGCGACTGCCTGACGGTGACCGGCAAGACCATGGCCGAGAACCTGAAGAATGCGCCCGCCTATCCGGCCGGCCAGGACGTGGTGCGGGGTTGGGACAACCCCATCAAGAAGACGGGTCACCTGGTGATCCTGCGTGGCAACCTCGCGCCAGAGGGGGCGGTGGCGAAGATCAGTGGGAAAGAGGGCCTCCAGTTCGAGGGCCGCGCGCTCTGCTTCGATTCCGAGGAGAAAGCGCTCCAGGCGATCCTGAACGGCAAGGTCAAGAAAGGGCACGTGATCGTGATCCGTCACGAGGGCCCCAAGGGCGGGCCGGGCATGCGCGAGATGCTCTCACCCACGAGTGCCATCATGGGCAAGGGCCTGGGCAAGGACGTGGCGCTGATCACCGACGGCCGGTTCTCCGGGGGCTCGCACGGGTTCGTGATCGGTCATGTCACCCCCGAGGCCTTCGAAGGAGGGCCGATCGCGGTGGTGAAGAATGGGGACCCGATTCTCATCGATGCCGAGACCCGGACCCTGACGCTCGACATTCCCGCGAAGGAGTTGAAGGCCCGGCTGAAGGCGTGGAAGCAGCCGAAGCCTCGTTACACGCGCGGGGTGCTGGCGAAGTACGCCGCGACGGTCACATCCGCCAGCCTCGGCGCCGTGACGGATCTGGACCTGTAAGAGCCGGGAGGGCTCCCCGACGCCGGTTTTTGGCCATCCAGTCTGGGGAGACGTCGGCGCCAGCCGCCGACGTTTGGGCGGGTTCTCCGGCCTGGGCGCAAGCGGGGCGTTCGAGGCTGGTGCCGATCTGCCGATCTGCCGATCACGCCGGTCCCGTCCGCCCATCCCGGAAGCCGCGGCTCGGGACCGTTGTCGCAGTGATCAAACTCAAGAACCGACTCCCTGCGACCCCTTTCCCCCTTTCTTGAGGCCCTGGCGTGCGTTGACACATGATGCCTGAACATCATGATGCCCGCGTGCGAACCACACTGACGCTCGATCCGGATATCGCCGCCAAAGCGAAGCGGAGCGCAGCCAGGCTGCACAAACCCTTCAAGGAGGTGATCAATGCGGCACTTCGGGTGGGGCTTGACGCCATCCTCGCGCCGCCCGCCGCGAGGCCTTACCACACGAAGCCACGGCCGCTGGGGCTGCGCGGGGGGTTCAGTTACGACAATATCTCGGAACTGATCGCCGCCGCCGAGGGAGAGGATCACCCGTGATCCTGGTCGACGCGAATCTCCTGCTTTATGCGGAGGACAGCCTGTCGGACCACCACGAAGCCGCCCGGACCTGGTGGGATGCCCAACTCAGCGGTTCCGCCCCCGTGGCTCTCTGCTGGCCCGTGTTGAACGCTTTCATACGCATCGGCACCAACGCCCGACTGCATCAGCGGCCGCTCACGCTGAAGGAGGCTGCCGAGCGCGTGCAGAGCTGGTTCGAACAGTCTTGCGTCCTCATCATTCAACCGACCGAGGAGCACTGGAGCCTCTTCCAGCAGATGCTCCGCAGCGGGAATGCCGTGGGCAATCTCGTCTCGGACGCGCATCTCGCGGCGCTGGCGGTGGAGCACAACGCCGTCCTTCATTCCACCGACGCCGATTTCTCGCGTTTCCGCGGGCTCAAGTGGAAGAACCCGGTCGCGGGTTGAACCGCTGGGAGCGCCTCGAAGCGGACTCCGCGGCACCCGGGCTCCGGACCAGGAGCCCCCGTTCCCCCGAGAGGCCGAGTTGTCCCTCGCTCTCCAGGCGCTGCACCTGGCGCTCGACCAATGTCCGGAGCGCGGCCCCGGCGGTTCTGAAGCCCAGCAAACGCGCCACGGCTCCCGGCAACTCCTGCCGCGCCACGCCATGCGCGGCCTCCACAAGCCCCAGAATGGCTTCCCGCACCTCCGCCGGCGGCACGAACTCCGGCTTGCGGAGTGTCGCTGACTCGAGGGCGTCGCGGCGTCGCAGTCGCACCGGTTGGCCCGGGATCGCGAGGAATCCGTCCTCACGCAGGCACTGGCGCGTGGCCAGCAGGGTCCGTACGCCTCGCGCCACCGCTTCCTGCACGCGTGCGCCCGCCCGCTGCAACCCCCACACGTCCCGCACCCGGGTCACGAGTTCGTCTTCATGCACGGGTCCTTCGATCTCCACGATCCGGACGAGCACGTCCGCCATGTCCCGCGGCGTCAGGGCCTGGGGTTCGGTGCCGGGCGGCGGCGGGAAGCACGCCAGCGCGTAGGGCTCCACCGGCAAGGCGGGCAAACCCACCTCGGGCGCGGGTTCGTCCTCGCGGTCGATTTCGCTGGTGGTCGTGGACACAGGACCGCCGCGGGGGCCAGGGCCCGGGGGCACTCCGGCCGGGGTGGGCACTCCGGCCGGGGTGGGCGCGCCGGCGGGACCGAGTCGGGCCCGGGCGGCCTCAATGGCGGCGACCACCCGGCGCAGTTGCTCCTCCGGCCGCTGGAACCAGTCCGTGCTCCAGATCCGGTGGATGCACCACCCGTGGTCTTCGAGGACGGCCTGCCGGAGTCGATCGCGGTCCCGGGCACTGCGGGAGGCGTGGTACGCGGCGCCGTCGCACTCGATCCCAAGGACGTAGTGCCCGGGGCGATCGGGATCGACGACGCCGAGGTCGATGAAGAACCCGGCGATGCCCACCTGGGGACGGACCTCGTAGCCCTGGGCCTCCACGGCTTGGCGGACGGCTTCCTCGAACGGGGATCCTTCCTCGCGGTCGCTGGGTACGGCCAGGCCGAGACGTCCGGTTTCAGCGAAGTGGAGGAACTGCTTGAGCGCCTGGACTCCGCGGCCCGAGGCGCGCGCCAGGTCGATGTCATCGGAGCGCAGGGAGGCGAAGACCACACAGCGCCGGCGGGCCCGGGAGATGAGCACATTCAGCCGGCGTTCCCCACCCTCGGCGCCGAGCGGGCCGAAATTCATCCGCAGGTAGCCGTCGGGATCGCGGCCGTACCCGATGGAGAGGAACACCACGTCACGCTCATCGCCCTGCACATTCTCGAGGTTCTTGACGAAGAACGGCTCTTCCGGGTGCCCGTTGAAAAACCCTTCGGTGTCGGGGTGCTCGCGCCGCAGCAGCTCCAGTTCGTCCAGGATCGCCTGCTGCTGGCGCAGCGAGAAGGCGGCGACGCCCAGCGACCGGTCGGGATGCGTGCGGGCGTGGGCGAGGACCGCCTGGCAGACGGCGCGGGCTTCGACGCGATTGGTGCCGGTGCCGCCGCTGTCGAAGACCCCGTTGGGGACCGGGTGCAAGGCCAACCCGAGGTCGTCGGAGGTCGCCTTGGGACTGGGCACGATGAACAACCGGTTCTCGTAGAACTCGTGGTTGGAGACGGCGATGAGTGAATGGTGCCGGCTCCGGTAGTGCCAGCGGAGCATGGCCGAGGGCAGGCCGCGGGCGGTGCAGAGCCCGAGGATGCTCTCGAGGTCCTGTACCTGGGCCGTGCCGACCCCGCTCCCGTCGGCGAGGTCGGCGTCGTGTTCGTCCCCCGTGATGCGCGCGAAGAAGCGGGTCGGCGGCAGTTGGCGGCTGTCTCCCACCACCACGATCTGGCGGCAGCGCGCCACCGCCCCCAGGGCATCCACGGGTTGGACCTGGCTGGCCTCGTCGACGACCAGCAGGTCGAAGGACACCGCGCCCGGCGCGAGGAACTGGGCGACGGAGAGCGGGCTCATCATGAAGACCGGCTTGATGGCTTGCACCACGGAGCCGGCGTCGATCAGCAGTTGGCGCACGGGCCGGTGGCCTCGCTTACGTTCGAGTTCGCTGTTCACGATGCCCACGGCGCCGACGCCCGCCGTCGGGTCGGGCAGGTGGGCATGGTGGGTGGCGAGCACCTGGAAACGCGCCAGGGTCAGCCGCTCACGATCAAGCCGGCGGAACTCCTCAACCAAACGGCTGTGGGTCTCGCCGTCGAAGCCAGCGAGGCCCGGGTTGCGACGGGCGAACTCGCGCAGGATGCTGCCGAAGCAGGTGCGTCGAAAGGCCGCCCGGGCCCCGACGGCCGGGACGTCGCCGGTCGCCAGGGCGCTGACGAGCGGCTCGAGTCCGAGCTCGTGGGCCTGCTCGACGCGGGCGAAGTACTGGGTCCAGATCGACAGCGATCCGGGATCACGCCGCCACTCCGCCAGTCGGGAGTCGAGCTCGACCCAGTTCACCTGGGCGGCGTCGGGGACGCCGAAGGCGGCGGGGACATCGAGGGCCAGATCGGTGGTAAAGAGCCGCTGCAGCGGCCCCTGGGCGGCAGCCAGCATCTGCTCGAGCTGCTGGCCGGCGAGGCCGGCCTGGGCCGGGTCGGGCACCGCGGCGAACTGTTGGCGGAAGCCCCGATCGAGGCCCGCCGCCTGCTGCGCCTGGACCCAGGCCACGATTCCGTCGAGGCGGGCCCAGTCCGACTGCTCGCCGCGCCAGGCGGTGCCGAACGCCTCGGTGCCGAGGGCGCCGCCGGCCTGCACCCGGCGAAGGGCGGCCTGGCCAGCCAGCAGCGGGTCGAGGAGCGCAAGACGCGCCTCGTGGGCCCGGGGCGGATCGCCCTTGAGAACCCCGCGCCACGTCGCCATGGCACGGCGAAACCCGCCGTTGAGGAACCTCAGCCAGGAACGTCCGTGGGCGGCAACAGTCTGCCGGACCTCGGTGAAATCCTGCTCCCAGGCGGCGTCGATCACCTGGGAGCCGAGGGACTGGACCGCCTGGTGGAAACATTGCCCCGCAGTGACCAGGGCCTGCAGCGCGAGCAACTCATTGTCCCAGGCTGGGGAAGCGAGCGCCGTGCGGTCGACGGCGGGGGCGGCGGCGGCGTGTTGCGCCACCACGATGAGCCGCTCGGCGGCGGCTCCGGTTTCCGGCGGCGACAGGGCGAGGGCCGCCGCGGCGGCTTGCGCGGAGGCCCGGGCGGCGGCGAGGCGTTGAGCGACCTCCACGACCCGCGCCACCAGCGGGGGCAGGTCGATCGGCAGAATCGTGGCCTGTCGAACCCCGCGCCAGGGATGGGCATCCGGCAGCCCGTGGTGACCGAGGCGCGCGCCGAGATCGGCGACCAGTTCCTCGCGGGCCGCCCGTTCCTCCGGAGTCCAGGTGGCGGCGAGCGGCAGTTCCAGCGTCGCGGCGGAGCCTCCGTCCTCATCGAGCGAGACCAACTCGCCGAGCACCCGGAACACCGTGAGGCCGGTGGGAACATGGACCGTGTGGAGGGCCTGGCAGTGCGCGTTGAGGGCCGTGCGACGGTGGTCCAGTTCGGCCATCACCCCGGAGAGCTCCCGGTCACGGGGCTTGCCGAGGCGCCAGGTACGGCCGAGTTCCGCCAGCACCGCGCGCTTGCTGGCCTTGTTGCTGTGCAACTCGAGGCAGATGTCGCCGAGGCCCTCCCGCTCCAGGCGTCGCTTGACCACCTCGAGGGCCGCCAGTTTCTCGGCGACGAACAGCACCCGCTTTCCCTCGAGCACGGCGGTGGCGATGAGGTTGGCGATGCTCTGGCTCTTGCCCGTGCCCGGCGGCCCCTGGAGCACGAGGCTTCGACCCTGGCGCACCATCTCAATGGCCCGCGTCTGGGAGCCATCGGCGTCCACGACGTGATCGAGACGTTCGACCGGGATCAGTTCATCAAGCTGGGCCGAGTCCGGAATCGGCGGATCGGCAGCGGGGAAGCCGTCGCCTAGCAGCGCCGACACAAACGGGTTTTCCAGCAGGGGCCGGTCGATCGGCCAGGTGGCCGGGTCGAGATCGCGGTACAGGAGGAACTTCGCGAAGGAAAAGCAGCCCAGGACGACTGCGTCCGGGAGGACTGCCCAGCCGGGGCGATCGGCCAGGGTGTCAGTGACGGCCTGGAAATAGGCGACGAGGTCGAGGGTTTCGGGATCCGGGAAGGCCGGGAGCGTCAGTCCGAAATCGCTCTCCAGCTTGGCGCGCAGGCTGAGGTTCTCCTCCACGTCCTCTTCCCGGGCGCGCAGGAGAAAGCGCTCCGCGGCGTTGCGGCGGGCGAGGCCGACCGGCACCAGGACCAGCGGGGCGAAACGCCGAACCTCCGGGGCCCCTTCCTCGCACCATTGCAGTTGCCCGAGGGCGAGGTAGAGCACGTTGACGCCGGTTTCCTCGAGGCTGCTGCGGGCATCGCGCTCGAGATCGAGCAACCGGCGCTGCAATCCCTCCGGGGTCAGCGAGGTCTGCAGCCGGGCGTCGAGGTGCCGTTTCGCGGGTCCCTTGCCGGTCTCGTCGGCGTCATCGGGTGGCGGGAGTCCGATCTCCTCCTCCTCCTCGTCCGCCATCGTCCCGGGTCGGCCCGGGTCCGTTCCGGTCGGCGGGGAGTCGGGAGCAGCCAGGGTGCTGTCGGGGCCCTTTCCGGGCCTGGTCGTGGCGGAGGTGGTGCGACTGGCGAGGAAGCTCAGCGCCTTCCCTTCGGTCACCAGGAGGTGGAAGACTTCGGAGCCCCGCTCATCGACCACCGGGACCAGCCGTGCCAGCCGTGAACCCACCGGCACCGACACGAGTCGGTTGCGGTTGGATAGGTCGAGGAGTTCGCGGCGGGCGCGGTCCAGGCGGGCTCGGAGTTCGCTCGACATGGCGGGGCCTGGGTCTCGGTCAGCGCCCGGGGAACCAGCCGCGGAGGAACTGCGCCTCGGTGCCGTCGTAAACCGCTTCCGCGAGATGTTCCACGCCGAGTTGGTTGCCCCAGGAGTAGGTGATCACGAGGCGACCCTGCCAGTCGCAGAAGTCGAGGTCGGAGTTGTTCAGGTCCACGGCCTCGGCCACCCGACGTCGTTGCGCTTCGTTCAGCCTGTCATTGGCGAGGAGCTTGTCCTCGGGCGACGCGCGCATCACGGGGTTCAGCGGGCTCGGTTCCCACTGCACGAGGTCGCGCGAGCGGACGACCCGCAGCTCGTAACCCTGGTGGGCTTCGAGGTGGAAGTCGTAGTACCAGCCGTCGAGCCACCGCAGGCAGTGCGGCGCGGTGTAGCGGTCCCGGGCGTAGTTGCATTCGGGCGGGGTGAGGGTCCAGGTGCGGAGGTCGGGTGACCGGGCAAAACGGGCGGTGAATGCCGCACCCGCCTCCTCCGCGGGCCGATCAATTTCGAACATCAGCGTAAACCCATCACCGGTTCGACATACCGAAGTGTTGAAGATCCCATAGCGGCCGGGGGCAATCGCCGGCCAGCTCTCCCAGTGCGTCAGGTCGCGCGACGCGAACACGTTCACGCGATCGCGACCCAGGGTGCCCGTCACGTACATCGTCCCGTCGTGCACGAAGGCGCTGCCGAATTCGTGGCCGTCGGCAAACGCGGGCCCGGGCTCACCGCTGGCCACGTCCACGAACCGGAAATAATTGGTCTTCCGCGCATTGTTCCAGTACCCGTCGCGTACCCATTCAAACCGCAGGAGCTGGCCGTTGAAAACCACCGGCGTGGTCTCGACGAGGTCCAGGTCCACCGTCCCCAGCTTGCGGATCAGCGGGCGGCCCTCGGTATCCATCGGGCCTCCTCCGTGTGCGGCAAGCCAGGCCTTCGCCTCGGGCGACGCGGTGTGCTGCCAGAGAAAATCGACGATGGGCGTGGAGTCATCGAGTCCGTGGGGGTGGTGCTTCACGCCCGGCTTGGCGATCAGGGTGATGGGCCCGCCCAACGCCCGGTAGCGCTCGGCCAACTTGCCGGTGTTTTCCTCCCACGGCACCACCTCGTCGGCGTCGCCGTAGACGTGCAGCAGCGGAACGCCCGCGGCAGCCAGTCGGTCGAGGTTGTCGACCGGATTGCCACGGTAGGCCAGAGCCTCGGCTTCCGTCGCAAAGCCGTAGCGTTCGAGCACGAGTTGCCAGTCCCGCGCGCTCCCCGGGCCCCGGCCTTTGCTGCCCGGCCAGCTTTTAAAATCGGTGACCGGTGCGTCCCCGTAAACGCAGGCGACGCGGTTCGGGTTGGCGATCGCCCAATTGTAGACGTACAGCCCACCCCGGCTGAGCCCGACCAGGGCGACCTTGGGGGCGAGCGCGTGACGGGTCGTCAGTTCGCGGTAGAGGTCGTTCCAATGGCGGACGGCCGTGGGACTCCCGAGTTGGTCGGGAACGCTGAGGTACACGACGTGAAACCCGCGGCCCAGAAGGGCGAGGTCGGGGTTCGGTTTGTGACCGAAGAACTCCCCGTGCCAGACCCAGGGGCGACCCGGCGCCGCCTTCCGCGGCGTGACGACGGTGACCGGCCGATCGCCGAGGACAAAGTCATAGCGGTCGAACCCGAACCACGCGCTGCGCTCCCCGGGGAACGGCGGCTCGGTGAGCGCGCGGATCCGCGTGTCGAGGGCGGCCGCCTCGCGGCGGGCCTCCTCGAGCGGCTTGCCCCTGGACATGCCGGGTCGCTGGTGCCCGGTGGCGGTGAGCCAGGCGTCCTTCATCAGGCGCTGGCGCTGCTGCACGAGTTTCAGGACCTCCGCGGCCCGGGGATGAAAACCGAGAAGCGCGTCGGGGAGCGGCGCCTCCACCAGGGTCGCGGGTGCCCCGAACCGGCGCATGACCTCACGGGCCATGAGCCAGTGACCCTGCGTGTTGGGATGCACCCCGTCGCCCGCGAGCACGAACGAGGCCTTCGACCGTCGCTGATCCGCGAGGAACCGGTGGATGGGGCCGTGCAGATCCACGACGTCCCAGCCCTCCCCGCGCCGCGCCACCAGCCAGTCGGAATACCGGGTGAGGACTTCGTCATAGCCGGCGTAAGGTTGCGGGTACTCCGACCGGCCGGCGGGCAGAGTGCGTCCGGCCAGTGGAACCGGGTCGAACGGCGCCGAGGTAAGGTGGATCACCGGCACCGGCGGCGTGCGCAGGGCCGCGACCCGTTCGCGCAGTCGTCGGATGCCCTGCTGGAACGCGGCGGCGCGGGTTTCGTCGTAAGGGAAGTAGATCCCGTCGTTCATGCCGTAGCAGGCGATGACGAGGTCCGGTTGGGTCTGCTCGAGGACCCGGCCCAGCCGTTCGTGGAGGTCCGGCCGGGGGAACGCCCCGCCGGCATGGCCGGCCTCGGAGAGCCCGGAGACCGTCTCGCTGGGCAGCCCCACATTGATGAACTCGACACGGGCTTCCGGATGGGCCAGGCGGAGCCAGGTCTCAACGAACTCCACGTACTCGGCTCCGTAGGTGATGCTGTCGCCGAGGAAGAGCACCCGTTGGGCGGAGAGCAGGGCCTGCACCCCGGGAGCGGCGGCGAGCGCAGGCCCAGGGTCGGGTGCCCCGGAGGCCGGCGGGGTGGCGCCGAACGTGAGTCGCGCCACCAGGCAGCCGAGTGCGGCCAGTTTCAGCACGGCGAACGGTTGACGGGGGAGGGGATGGGGCCCGGTGGAGAGTCGTGGGTTCACGGGAGTGCCGCGGAGCGTTCCCCAAGCGAGCCGCCGAGGCGAGCCTGAGAACTCCCGAAGTGGAAGGAACCAGGCTGACACCAGAGGTCGCCGGTCCCCAACCACTCCCACTTGACGTCCCCGCGGAGGCCGCCAGACAAATGCAACGGCGTTCGGGGGAAAACAGGGAGAGGTGCGCGTGGCCGGGTGGGTGGGATGTCCTAGAAGCGCCTCGAGATCGAGGCGTTGACCACGAAGTCGGCGAAGGCCGCGTCGCCGTGCCGATAGACGCCGGTGGCGGCGGTTTGCTGCTTGTCCGGCACGCTTTGCTCACGGTTCCGGTACACCGCGACGGGGGTCGTCACCGCGAACATCCAACCGTTGCGCGACAGGCTCACACCCGGCTCGATGCCGATCGAAAGGCCGGGACGGCGGAAGCCCTCGCTGCCGCCGACGGCATCGTTGACCGGCACGCCGTCGATGCGACCGCCGAGGGACAGCGCCAAACCCCATTTGGGCAGGACCATGTAGTCCACTCCCACGCGGCCCATGTAAGTGTCCGCGATCGACATGATCGCCTCGTAGGGGCTTCCGCGGTAGGTGCGCACCCCATTCTTCTCCTCCGGCGTGACCGTGTAGGACCCGTTCGCGTAGAGATTCAGCCCCTTCCCGAGTCCGTAGTAGCCGTAGAGCTCCATCACCATGCCCCAGCCGCCGTCGCCGAGTTGGATCGACTGATCCACGGTGCGATCCCGCGCCACGATCCGCCCCGTGGGGGCGTCGAATGCCTGGAAGGTGTCCTTGGCGTCCTTCTCCCCGGTTGGCATGTCCACGCCAAGCATTACGAGCAGGTTGCCCTTGGGTGCGTTCACCGGATCCAGGATCCACGCGTTGCCCGTGAGGCGTATGTCCCCCAGGCCCGCCGACTGGGTGTGGTACCGCTGCAGGATGGTCCGCGAGGTGTCGTTCGACCGGACCACCTGGGAGCGGTCATTGATCGAGAAAGGGATGGTCAGAGTCGCGCTGTAACGGGGCGTGAACGCGTAGGTCAGGCTGACGTCCAGGAAGTTCGAGTTATTGATGACCTCGCTGCCCTCCTTCTGACGCTCCGGGTGCTCCTGGTCGCCGACGAAGTGGCGGTCCGAATGGAGCCACCGGTAGCCGACGGCAGCCTGGAAGCCCTCCGTCGTCTGGAGTTCGATCCCTGGCAAGTGGAAGAAGGTTCCGCTTCGACCGGCCACGCAGCCCTGTCCGAAGGACGAGGGCAGGTACAGCGCCGCCGCCAGCATTGCGGCCAATCCCAGGCCGAGCCGCCGGTTGCGGTGCGCGGATTGTGGTTGGGAGATAGTTTTGAAAATCATGCGGCAAATAAGTGGATGAAGTAGTGGTGCGGCGGGAGGTTTTAGAGGGTCCTCCCGGCGCGGCGAAGGGCCTTGGGGTGAACGGCTGGCAATCCGTGGCGAAGTGGAGTGCGGCGGGGGCGGAATGCGGAACGGGCCGTTGAGCGGCGTCCGGCGAAGGCGACTTGGTGGAGGAAGGTGTGGGTGTCGTGCCCGAGATCCTACCGAATGGTAGCCACGCCGAGTGGCATGGAGGGGATTCAGTGGCGCAACCGGGGGCAGGCATCCTGTGGTGGGCAGTCAACGAAAGATGGATAGTGCTCCGGCTTTGGTCGAATCTTGCGACGTCTTGGAATGAGTGCTGGCCACCCCCAAACCCCGTCGGACGGGTCGTCCCTGAGTGCCGAGCGCATCCTGGACGCCCTGGAAAAGCTGTCCGCGGAACTCGGCCGGCAGGGCGTGATGGGTGAGGCCTGCCTCTTCGGTGGCACGGTCATGGTGCTCGCATTCACGGCACGTCTGACGACGAAGGACGTCGACGCGCTCTTCCAACCCGCCGCGGCTGTGCGCGAAGCCGCGCGTCGCATCGCCGACGAAGCGCATCTCCCGGCCGATTGGCTCAATGACGGCGTCAAAGGCTTCGTCTCGGCCCGCCACGAAACGACCTTGAGAAACCTGCCGCAGTTCCCGAACCTCCGTTTGACGATGCCGGTGCCGGAGTACCTGCTCGCCATGAAGTGCATGGCCGCGCGGTTGGGCGGCATCACCGGGGAGCAGTCCGACGTGGCGGACATCGTCTTTCTCATCCGGCGGCTCCAACTCTGTTCGGCACCTGAGGTGCTCGATCTGGTTGCCCTCTACTATCCGGCTCACCGTATTCCGGTGAAGACGCAGTACCTGGTCGAGGGATTGTTTGAGGAAGGCAGGATATGAGGCCCAAGTCGCTTGCCGAGGTTGCGCAACTGGCTGGGGACGGGGACTCCTTCGACCGCTGCCTGGCCAATTTCCTCGACGGATTCTACGCCACGCCGGCGGGCGCGGCGCTGCAGGAATCCCCAGCGCTCCTTGGTCCCTGGATGGGCGACGTGGGTCGGGTGCAGGACGCCTACCTGGCGGCGACCGCGGAGGAACTGGCCCGGCGTTTCGCCCTGCCGCTGCCGGTCTGGACGTGCGCCGCCGAACGGGGACTGCACCGACCGTGGTTCGCCTCTCCGCTGGGGTCGTTGCGTGCGGTGCTCCTGCTGGAAAGCCCGGCAGGTTTCCGCGCGCGCAACCTGTTCGTCAGCGAGAACGCCCTCTCCCGCGCTTGAGCTGGGGTCAGATCTAAATTGTTGACAAAGCCGATGCTTTCGAGCGCGTCCGGGAGCGGCACGGGTTGGCGTTCGTGCCAAGGAGGTGGGTGGTCTGGCCCGCTTGCGGTGCCGCTGCCGGTGACGCAATCTGGCGGGGTGTTTGCGCGTTCGATCCTGCTCCTGTTCGCCCTCGGCGCGTCGCCGTGGGCGCTCGGTGGTGGGTTGCTGCCGGTGGGGAGCGAGGCGGTGGACGTGCCCGCCCTGCTTCAGCGGGTGGTGGCGCGAGCCCGGGCCGTGGCGACGGAGACGAACGGGGGTTTCTACGTGTTCCGCAAGCTCGCGGTCACCGACACGCTGGACGCCAGCGGCGAGATCAAGCGGACCAGGGAGAAGGTCTACGAGGTCACCGTACGGCAGGGGATGACCCAGAACCGGTTGGTGGCGGTCGACGGGCGCCGCCTGGCGGGTGCGGAGAGCGACGCGCTCAGCGAGAAGGAGCGTCGCTGGCGGGAGACGTACTCGAGCCGGCGAGGTGAGGAAGGGGGGTCGCGGACCGAGCGGATGGACCAGATCGTGAACGAGAAGCTGTTCGCGCGGTTCGAGTTCACTGCGGTAGGGCGGGAGGTGCTGCGCGGGCGCCCTTGCATTGCCCTCGATTTCCGTCCCAGGTCGGGAGACCTCCCGGACGAGCGGTTGATGGATCGGGTGCTGAACCTGTTCCGGGGCCGGATCTGGATCGACGAGGAGGAGGATGAGTTGGCGCGCGCCGAAATCGCGACGGAGGGGGCGATGCGGGTCTGGGGGGGCATGTTGGGTAGCCTGGAGCGGTTCCGATTGCATGTAGATCGCGAGCGAAGCCCCTACGGGGTCTGGTTCAACCGCCACGCCGAAATCGAGATCCGGGCGCGTAAACTTCTTACCTCCTTTGGTATGCGCGTCCGTGAGGTGGGCAGCGAATTCCGGCCTGCGACCTAAGCCCGTTGAAAAAGTCTGGCAGCAGCCGCGAACAACGCAAAGGAACCCCGAAAAGCCAGTTAATGCGCCGTGTCACCACGGCGGCTACGGGACAAGGGGGCTTTTTGAACAGACTGCCAGTGACAACGCAGAGGAGCCCCCAAAAGCCAGTTAATGCGCCGTGTTACCACGGCGGCTACGGGACAAGGGGGCTTTTCGAACAGGCTGCTAGCCGCAAGCCGCAAGCCGCGCGGCCCCGTCGACAGCGGCCGGTCCCCGGCGCCTTTCCAAGTCCGGGCCCCGGTCGACTCGACGCGCAGGGGGGAGGACGGCAAACTTCCCGCATGGACGCGCACCTTTCGTTTCTCAAGCCACCACGACTTGCTGCCGTGCTCGATCCGGGGTTTCGTCCGGCAGCGCTGGCGGTTCAGGATTTTGAGGCTGCGGCAGAGGCTTCCGGCCGTCCCCTCACACTGGGCATCGCCATCGAACAGGCGGACGGCTCGACGTACGCCTTCCGGCGGAAGTTCCTGCCGCTGGACCACCCGCAAGCGGGGGCGAACGCCTTTTTCCTCGAGCGCCTCGCGAAGTTCCTGCTCTGGTCACGCGGGGGCTGGCGGCTCCGGGTGGCCGGGCCTGCCACGCTGGTGGACACCCTCGCGCGCCACTACCGCGAGACCGAGGAGGGGCGCTTTGACGCCGAGATGATGGGTGGGCGGGTCTACGAGCGGCCGTTCACGGTGGAGGCGGTCGCCGAACTGCCACCCGAGCGGGCCGCGACCCAAAGCCTGGGCCGGCACTGGGACGGGTGCCGGATTGGCTTCGACCTGGGCGGAAGCGATCGGAAAGTCTCGGCCGTCCGGGATGGTGAGCCAGTATTCAGCGAGGAGACGGTCTGGGATCCGATCAAGCAGGCGGACCCGCAGTATCATTTCGACGGCATCATGGATTCGTTGCGCAAGGCGGCGGCCCATCTGCCAAGGGTCGATGCGATCGGGGGTAGCGCGGCGGGCGTTTATGTGAGCAACCGGCCCAAGGTCGCCTCGCTCTTCCGCTCTGTACCCCCGGCGCAGTTCGAGGCGCGCATCAAGAACCTGTTCTTCGAGCTCAAGGCGGCCTGGGGCGAAGTGCCGTTCGAGGTGGCCAACGATGGAGAGGTGACCGCTTTGGCCGGGTCGATGTCGCTGGGCAGGAACGCCGTCCTCGGCATCGCCATGGGCACCAGCACCGCGGCGGGTTATGTGACGCCGGACGGCAACATCACTTCCTGGCTCAACGAACTGGCGTTTGTTCCGGTGGATTATCGTCCGGAGGGCCCGCAGTGCGAGTGGAGCAGGGACCGCGGGGTCGGGTCCCAGTATTTCTCCCAGCAGGCGCTCGGTCGCCTGGTCCCGGCCTCTGGCATCGAGGTCGATCCGACGCTGCCCTTGCCAGAAAAGCTCAAGCTTGTGCAGCGGCTGATGGCGGGGGGTGACCTGCGGGCTCGACGCATTTACGAGACGATCGGCACCTACCTCGGGTACGGACTGGCGCACATCGCGGGATTCTATGATTGCGAGCACGTGCTGGTCCTGGGACGCGTCATGACGGGCGACGGAGGCACGGTGATTCTGGAGGGTGCCCGGACGGTGCTGGACGCGGAGTTTCCGGAGTTGGCGAAACGGGTCGCGTTCCACACCCCGGACGAGACCTCGAAGCGCCACGGCCAGGCGGTCGCTGCGGCGAGTCTCCCGCTCCTGCGGGAGTGAGGGTCCGGCGCCTCAGGGAGCGGGACGGTGGAAGGAGCCGGAGCGCCATTCCTTGCGTCGGGAATCACGGATCAACTGCAGTCCGGCGGCGTGGAACCTCGCGCTCACGGTTTCGAACTCCTCGGCGAGAATGCCGGCCAGGACGAGGCGGCCTCCCGCGATCACCGGCGCCACCAGCCGGGGGGCGTGCAGCAACAGGAGGTCGGCGGTGAGATTGGCACACACGACATCATAGGTGTGCCCCCGGCTCGGGTTGTCGGGAAGCCGGGCCACGTCGTCATGCGTCAACTGCATCCGGTCCAGCACGCCGTTGTCGCTGGCGTTGCGGCGGGCGACGTCGACGGCCTCCGGGTCGAAGTCAAACGCGCGCACCGGACCGTAGCCGAGCTTGGCGGCGGCGATGGCGAGGATTCCTGACCCCGTTCCGATATCGAGGAGACTCGTCGCTGCCCGGCGGGGTGCAAGGCGGACCACCTCGCGGAGGCAGAACTCCGTGGTGGGATGCTGGCCGGTGCCGAAGCTGAGGCCCGGGTCGAGGACGATCTCGACCTGCTCGCCCAGGGGACGGCGTCTGGACCAACTGGGTCGGACCAGCAGGCGGTGGCCGATGGCGAGCGGCTTGAAGTGCTTTTTCCAGGACTCGCGCCAATCGGCGGGCGGCACCGTCCGGAAGACGATCCGGCCGGGCTGGGTGTCCAGGTCGCAGTCGGCGATCGCCCTGAGGCCATGGCGGAGGTTCGCGCGGCGCGTCGGCAGGAGGGACGGTGTGTCGGTGAGGAAGACCGTCACGGTGCTCAGCCCGGTGACGCGGCTGTGGGTGGCGACGGCGGCTTGGCCGGTCTCCCGCAGGAGCAGTTCCGCGACCGCGTCCTCGGCCTCCCCGCTGGTGAGGATGGAAAGGGAATGCAGGGGGGGCGTTTGCATGACTGTCAGGGTACGGGCGGGGGTATGGGCGCGGGCGCGGTTGCGGGCGGCACGTTTCTCGGTGCGGCGGTGGTTGGTGGATCGGCTGGCGGCGCAGGCCGTGGGGTGGCGACGGCGGGCGCTGCGGGCGCTGCGGGTGTGGCGGGTGTGGCGGGTGTGGGAGCTTTGGCGAGGGGTGTCGCCGGGGTGAACTCCATCATTACGGCGGTGCCGAGCGGTGGGAGTCGGGCGGGGTCCGGCACGTGGATGTCGTCGTTGTCCTGATCAGCGCGACCGCTGTTGGCCACCGCGCCCGGGTCACGAATCAGCGACACGATCGAGCCTTCGAAGTGCGCCACAAAACCCTCCGTGCTGAAGGTTGATCCGTTGAACAGCCAAGGACCCGGGGCGAGGTGGCCGGTGATGGCGCCGGCGAGGTCAGCGCCTCCGCCGGTGACCAGACCGATGAGCTTCTCGAGAGCCAGCCGGTTGGTCTGGCCGGCGGTGCTCCAGGCAACGGAGATTTCCAGGGCACTGGCCGGCGCTGGATCGGCTGAACCATGCGCCGCGAGACTTCCCGGTCCCGCAGGCTGGAGGTTCAGGAGCAGCAGGGCGCCCTGCAGGTCGCGTGGGCCGGCTTCGGTGATCAACAGGCTCTCGTGCGTCTTTCCGTAGTCCGTGACCAGGGCGTACTCGATCACGCCGTTGGTCTGGTTCAGACGCGCCGGCATGTACACGGTCCGTCGCCGCGGGTCGACGATTACCCGGCCGAGGCTCAGTGGGGCGGCATCCGCCGCGTGCAGGGGGCGAGCAGGCCAATCGCCCGCCACGACGACACCCAGCAGCGCGGCGAGGACGGTGCGGTGTGGCCGGACGATTCCCGTCCCGTCGGCGGTCGCTGGTCGACACGCCAGTCCGCCGGGCACGCTCCGCGAGCGGGCGGTGACATCAGCGGGGTCGGCGGCCATGGCGGTCAGTCGCGGCGGGCGACGACGAAGGCGTTGAACATGGCCCAGCGCAGCGGGGTCGCGTTCAGGAGCCATTCCAACGGGGCCGGCACGTAACGATCGGTGCATTCCACCCGTTCCACCCGGCATCCGAGTTGCTCCAGGAAGAAAGCGATCTCGAGGGGATTCGTGGCGACCGTCGCATCGTCGTCCGGTTTGAAGGGTTCGCGGATGATCGGCTCCATGCGCTCGAAACGCACGCGGTCGGGCTGCTCACGGATCCGGCGGCGGCGTGCTCGCAGCCCTTGGAGGTTGGACCACTTGCAGGCGAGCCCCCGCATGCGGGGGTGGTAGCCAGGACCCAGCACGCGGAGAAAGTTCGGACTGCTGACCACCACCCTTCCACCGCGTTCCGCGACCCGGACGAGTTCGGCCAGGAATGCCTCCGGTTCGTCCACGTGCTCCAGCACATTGAGTGTGCCGACTGCGGCGAAGTGGCCGTCCGCGTAGGGCAACCGCCGGCCGTCGTAGAGTCGGGCGTGGGGGCAGACCTCGAGTGCGCGGGCGAGGTTCGGTTCGGAGATCTCGACGCCGTGGGCCTCGATGCCGTCGGCGGTCAGCTTACCGATGACCTGACCCACGCCGCAGCCGACGTCGAGAGACCTGCCGCCGGAAGACGGCGGGCGCAGGGCATCCGTATACTTCGAGTAGAACCGGGAGTCCCAGTTGGCGAGGAACTCGGCGTAGGCTTCGTTGTGGCGGTAGTAGGAGTCCTGGTGGCTCAACGGCCGGGAGGATGGCGCGCCAGGGCGGGCGAGGCGAGGCCGATTGGAGAGCAGGAGGGTGCCGTGGAATCGGAACTGACCGCTGGGATCAGAAGCGGAAATTGAGGCCCAGCGAGAACAGCGCGCTGCTGCTGAGATCGAGTTCGGCAGATCGCCCCACGGCGTCGAGTTGGACACTCTCCAGAGCCTGGAACTCGGCCGCGGCGTAAACCCCGACATGGTCCGAGAGGCGTCCGGTGAGTTGGCCGCGGACGTAGCCCCCGAGCAGCCATTCGCTGCCGCTGGCACTCCCGGTGGCCGACCAGGCCGGTCCACCGACGACCTCGGCCCGTTCGGTGAAGCTGAACTCGCCGTCGAACAGGGCGACCGCCAATCCGCCGGACACTTGGGCCGAGAGCCAGTCGCCCAGCGGGATGTCGAGCATCGGCCCCAGTTTGAACCCGTAGAGCTCGCCGGTGAGTTCGCGATTGCCGCTGATCCGGGTGGGCACCGCTGCCGTGGTGCGGGTCGGGTTGTCGGACAGCACCGCTCCCGGGCCAACGAATGAACCCGCGAACGGGGCTGTCGGCGGGATCACTCCGTTGAGTGCGTAGGTGTCGGAGGTCTCCGTCACGCTGCCGGCCCGGGCGCTGTCGTCCCCGAGGTCGAGGCTCAGGAAGTTGAAGCCGAGCTCCAGCCCCCACCGTCCCCCCGCCCATTCACTGAGGACGCGGGTATAGCCCAATTCTCCGCCCCATTGCGGATCCTCATTCCCGTCGGCGGTGTCGCCCCACGGGTTCCCGCTGTAGCCGTGGTGGACGATGGCGGTGTCGCCGGGGAGCACCTGGCTGCTCTTGTCATAGCCCCAGTTCCAGGTTTCCCCGGCGGCGTTCCCGCTGCTGTCGACCCGCACAAAGCCATCGAAGTAACTGCGGTCCGTGGCCCCGCCGGCGGGCGGTCCGAACTGGCCCACCAAGGGCGCGGCGGTGTTGCGGAACTCGACCTGGACGTTGAGCGCCGCCCGGCCTCCAACGTAGAACCGGTTCCGTTGGTCATCGAAATCCGCGGCCTGGACGGCGACGGCCTGCACGGCGACGCCGGAAAGAAGGCTCAGGCCCAGCGCACGTGCCGCGCCCCGACCTGGGGAGGGGATCCTGAGGCCGGACGGCGCCGACCGGGGAACTCGCGCTCCCGATGGGGTGGGAGTGGATCGGAGGCCGTTCAGGGGGACAGACAGCCGCGGTGGAGGGGAAGGCTTCATGGATGGGTTGCCAGATGGGGAACCAGATAGGAGCGGGTCGGGATCAGGGAGCGGACGGGCCAAGACGGATGGCGCGGTAGAAGCGTTGGGCCTCGGCGGGGGGCACGCTGCGCGTCTCGGGTGGGCCCTGGTCGATCCATTGCGTGCGTGTCCCACCGGCGAGGACGGCGGTCGCGGCGGGGGTCCAGGTCACGAGGTCCTCGGAGTATTCGATCCCATACCGTGCACCGGGCTCGGAAACGAATTCTACGAGCAACCCTCCCGCCGGCAGGGGCCGGGTGCGGTCCACGGAGAAGCGCGGCCCTTCGGGAGTGGCCGGTGCGTCCCAGGTGCCGTAGCGCGTGAGGTAGGTCGGGGCGGTGAAGCCGGTGCGGTTGGGCTGCCGGAACGTCAACGTCAGATCCGCCTGTCCGCCCTTGGGCGGGGCGCTGACGAGCTGGAAATAGTGCCCATCGCCATCCTGGCCGAGGGCGTTCGGCAGGGTGACATCCGCCGGCAGCCCGCTGACGACGATCCTCACCTGGTCGGTGGCTGATCCGCCGAAACGCGTGAACCGGACCCGGTGCTCGTAGAGGCCCGTCTGGCGGTTCAGAGTAATCCCGCCCAGGGGTTGGAACTCCGTTTCGGTCACGAGGAGCGTTTGCCGGGCGGTCACCTGGCTGAATTCCTGGACGAGCCCGGAGGGCCATTCGATGCGCACGACCTCGGCCGCGCCCGCATCGCCAAGGCCGAAGTGGGCGACGAGTTCCTGGGATCCCTGCGCGTCTTCGCCGCCCACCTGGCGGAGTTGCCAGACCGTTTGCCCGCCGATGGTTGCCTTCACGCGCACCCGGGCTCCGATGCCCGCCCGGTTGGAGAACCGGCCGTCCAAACGCAGGCGCAACCAGGCGTTGCCGGTTGCTTCGTTCCGGTACAACGAGGGACTGCCCTGTCCTTCCCAGTTCGTCAGAAGGACATCCAGGTCGCCGTCGAGGTCGTAGTCGGCCAGGGCGACTCCGTTGGCGCCGTTGGCGCGGTTGGCGATCGGGCCGTTGGTGATCGACTCGAAGCGGCCGTCCCCGGTGCCCCGAAACAGCAACTGCCCGCTCTGCCGTCGGGCGATCAGGACGTCGAGCCAGCCGTCGTTGTCGAAATCGGCGAACACGCCACCGACGCACAATCCTCTGGAGGTCGTCAAGGGCGGGCGATCGAGGCGGGTGAAGATGCCATCTCCGTCGTTGCGGTAGAGGCCGTGGCCGGGGTCGCCATGAACCACCAGAAGATCGAGGTCCCCGTCGTTGTCGTAGTCGCCCCAGGCGGCTGAGGCCGAGCCCAGAAAGGCCGCTTCCTCCGCGATGGGGCCGGTGAGCACGCGTTCGAAGCTGCCATCGCCGCGGTTGTGGAAGAGTGAACCCCTTCCCCAAATGTTCGCCACGAAGAGATCCAGCCAGCCGTCGCCGTCGTAGTCGGCAGCCGCGCCACCCACTGAGTTGAGGACATCCTCCGCCACCACCCCGTCCGTGTCCCGGGCGAATGCGCCGCCGCCGAGGCCACGCAGAAGCAGGTCGGCCTCGGGTTGGAACCCACCGCCGTTGGGCACGAAGAAGTCGATCCACCCGTCGCGGTTGAAATCCCCGGCGACAGCGGACTGTCCCAGTCCGCCCGTGGCGGAGAACGGCGGGTTGAGATCGGAGACGAAGGTGCCGTCGCCTTGGTTTCGGTAGAGGAGGTCGTTCTCCGAGGCTGACGTCCCGACGAAAAGGTCGAGGTCGCCGTCGTTCTCTACATCCGTCCAGACGGCCCCTGCCCGGGAGGCGATGTCCGTGCCGATCGTCCCGTCGGTCACCGCCACGAAGCCGTCAGGGGTGTTCCGGAAAAAGGCCGCGGGCGCGTTGAAGAGGGTCGAGAGGTAGGGATCGGGCCGGCCGTCGAGGTCGAAGTCGCCCCAGGCCGCCGAATAGGCCAGGGCGGTGACGGCGGAGAGCGGGCCGGCGTCCACCTCGCTGAAGGGGAGAGTGGCGGCTGCGGTGGCGAGGGAGAACGCGCTGCCGGCGACCGTCGCCAGGGCCAAGGCGGTGACGGCGGAGTGCCCGCGGACCCGACCCAAGTGGAGCGAACGACGATCGCCGTGACGGCAGTCGAGGAGCTTCATAAGGCGGCGGAGTTTGCGAATAGGACGCCGAAGGTTGCCATTCCCCGCCGGTCTGGCAAGGGGGTTCGGGTGGAGTTCCGGGGTCCGGGGTCCGGGGTCGGAGGTCGGAGGTCCGGGGTCCGAGGTCCGAGGTCAGAGGTCAGAGGTCGGAGGTCGGAGGTCGGAGGTCCGAGGTCCGAGGTCCGAGGTCCGAGGTCCGAGAGCCGAGGTCCGAGGTCGGAGGTCAGAGGTCAGAGATCCGAGATCCGAGATCCGAGGTCCGAGGTCCGAGAGCCGAGAGCCGAGAGCCGCGGCACGAAAATGGACGGCGACCGGGCTCGGGCGTCGCGGAGCGACTGCAGGATGGTAGCCGTGGGCTGTGAGCCCACGGAACCGGCGCATCGACCCCCTGAGTGCGTCGCGTCGCGGAGCGATCCTACCGGTTCCTCCACGCGACCCAACCGCAGAGCGCGAGGCCGGCAGCAAGGGCCGAGAGGGAGGTCCAGAAGGTGGTGAGGGACGGCTCGAACCGGAACTCTACCTGGTGCTTGCCCGGCCCCAGGTACACCCCGCGCATGAGGAAGTTCGCCCGAAGCAATGTGTCTTCCTTTCCATCGACGTACACATGCCAGCTCGGATCGTGTTTGTCGTTCAACAGGAGCACGGCAGGGGTGCGCGTCTCGGTGGCCAGAACCACGCGCGTGGGGGAGTACGACTGGTGCGCGACGGTGCCGGCGGGTTGCGTGGCGGTGTCCACGGCGGGCGCGGGCACCTGCTCGGCCACCAGCACCTCGGCGTGCGGGTTGAAGTTCGTCGAGGCCAGCAAGCTGAGGGATTCCTCGTCGGTCACGGCACTGCGCCAGCGGTCGAAGAGCATGGCCCTGGGCAGGGCGCCGGTGAACTCAAGCAGGCCGAACGGCCCGGTGCTGTTCGTTTCCACCTGGATCACGCCGGTCGGTGTCTGGGAGAGGTTGAAGGCGGTCCGGAGGCGGAAGCGTTTCTGGACCGTGTCCAGTTGCTCGTTCATGGCGTCGGCCAACGGAGCCAGGGTGAGCAACCAGCGGACATTCCCGAGTTCCCACTCGCGGAGCGGTTGTCCGCGGAGCGCCTGGAGATAGGCCGCACGGTCGGCCGGGATTCGCGGCATCTGGACGATGTCGAGCGACTGGATGTCGTAGTAGCGGAACTGGTGTTGCAGCCACTCGATGCCATAGACCGAGCCGAGGGATTCCTGGAGGCGACCGCCCTGGCCGGGGAGGGCGAAGGGCATCTGGCCGGTGAGGCGGCCTTCGTGTGGAGCGCGGCGCAGGAGTTCGAAGAGAGGATTGGAGGCGTACCGCTCGCGCCAGTTGTAATGCTGGATCCATGGGATGTTGGCTCGCGCGAGGTCCAGGCAGAGCAATCCGCCCAGCGCCACCGTGGCCAGTCGCGCGCGGGCTCCGGCGAAGACGCCCCCCAGCGTCGCCAGGACAATCAACACGCCCAGGGCCAGCAAGCCGGCAAAGATCCCGACCTCCTGAATGCTGTGCCGGGCGATGGGCTCCGCTTGCGCCGCTTCGAAACCAACCAATCCGAGGTGCTGGACCAGGCCGCTTCGCGAAGTCCCGTAGATCAGCCAACCCAGGATGGCGGCGGCCGTCAGGACCGCCGTGCCCAGGGCCCAGCGCTGTTCCCAGGCGCCTGAGCGACGGAACGTCGCCCGCACGGCCTCGATGAACCCTGGACTGCCGGTTCGCGGGGCTGCCGTGGTCACCCAGCCCCGCCAGAGCGCCTGCAGGCCGTACGCGAACAGCACCACCAGACAGAGGCTCAGCGGGTGCAGGAACTTCACCGGGTTCCGGATCGTGTTGAAGTAAGGGAGGGCATAGATGACCTGGTAGAACGGCGCGTAGCGGCCGAAGGCGAAGAGCAGCGACAGCAGTGCCGCGGCTCCCCAGAACCACACCCAGCGCCGTTCCGCGGGGGTGAACGCGCCCACACCTTCCCGGCGAAGGCTCCGGGCCAGCGCGAACGCGGCCAGCAGCACGACCAGCACCCCGGCGTAGTGCCCGGCGCCGGAGTAGCGCAGGATCGCCCGGGGCGCCTGCTGCGGGTTGGGGCTCCGGGCCGACAGGTAGTCGTCCCACTGGGGATGGCTGCCCACGAGGCCCCAGTACTGGCCGCCTTCCGGGGTGTCCATGCGGTAACCGTAGAGCCCCGGGATCACGGTCCGCAGCGTTTCGCGCGGGGGCAGGCTCCATTGGGTGGACTCGAGCCAGCGGTTGGCCCGGCTTTCCTTGTCCTGGCTCATTCCCACGACACCGGACACGTTGAGTTGGACCAGGCTGATGAGCACATGCGCCGCCACGAGTCCGGACACCACCGCCACCACCGCGGTGCCGAGGACCCCCGCCCCCAGGCGCCGTGCCGCGGGGACGGTCCGGCCCTGCAGCCAGGCGTGCACGAGGGCGAAGGCGGCGACGTAGAGACTGAAGATCGCGCCGTTGTCGAAGCCCTCCATCAGGGCATGACCCAGGGCCACCCCCGCGAGCACGGGTCTGGCCCAGGCGGGCCGCGCGCCCGAGGTCAGTGCGGCGAGGGCGAGGAACACCGAGGCCACGCAGAGGGTCAGCGTGCCGAGCCCCCAGCAGGCATAGGAGAAGAAGTCCGTGTTGAGTGCCGCCGCGACGCCCCCGAGCAGGCAGACCGCCGGGTGAAAACCCAGTTGCCGAAAAAAGAGCCACGCGCTCAGGCCGAGCACGACCAGGGTGATCGCCGGGTAAAACTTGATGAAGCCCAGCGGACCCAGGGCCCAGGCCAGCAACGAGGTCAGGTCGAAGGGTGTGCTGCCCCCGTTCAAACCCACCCAGTTGAGGTCGGCCCAGACCCCCATCCACGCGGCTGGGAACCGGTTGCAGGCCGCCGCCACCAACCCCAACGGGCCGTCGTTGGCGAAGGTGGCCATGTCGGGGTTGAAGCTCTCCCGGAAAAGGAAACCGACCACCGCAACCAGCAGTCCCAGGATCACCCACGGTCCACCGCTTCGACGGGCGGGCGCGGAGTCGGTGGACACCGGACGGGCTGGGGACGGAGGGGCGGCGGCAGGACGCGAAGCCATGTGGCCGGCACGATGCCCTCGGTGCCGGGACCCGACAAGGCCTTCGGCGTCTTGGGTCGTCGGTCGTCGGTCTTGGGTCTTGGGTCGTCGGACTATTGCCGACTGAGGACTGTCGATTGAGGATTTGCGATTGCCCGAAGAGTGCACCGACCTCCGACCCCTGACTTCTGACCTCTGACCTCGGATCTCCGACCTCTGACCTCGGACCCCGGACCTCGGATCTCCGACCTCGGATCTCGGATCTCGGATCTCCGACCTCTGACCTCGGACCTCGGATCTCGGATCTCTGACCTCGGACCTCAGA
>JBBQML010000002.1:0-26980 GCA_038328885.1 Verrucomicrobiota bacterium
GGGTTGCGCGGGCGGATGGCAACCGGTGCCCAGGAGCAGGAGGACCGAGGCAAGAGCCCCGACAAGGAGGGACGAGGGAGGGTTCATTTCAGACGACGGTGACGTCTGGCCAACCGGGGTCGGCGATGCCGGCGCCAACCAGCCAGGGTTTCCAGCGGGTGTTCAGGGGATCAACGCAAGCTCGGCAGGGATTCACGGAGGTCACTCGGGGGTCGGCAGCGGCGCAGCACAGGGCGGTTGCACGCCGCCGTCGCCACCCTCCACCCGACCAACCGGACAGGAGGACCCCGCGCCCCCCGGCCCGGGGTCCGGCGCCGGGATCGCCAGGCCCCCCACGAATCCGGGCAAGAGGCACGAACTGCAACTCGGGGGCGTCGGCCGCCGGGCCAGCACCACCCCCATGAAACCGGCCAGCAACAGCACGGAGACCAGGTTTCGGGGGCCGGCAGGAGAAGGGTTCATGAGGGAAGGGAAGGCGGGACCGGCCCATTTCGTCACGAACGACTCGTGGCGGCGAGCAGCAAACCCAGGGTGCCGCCATACAGCGCACCCCGCCACCAGGTGGAGGTCAACGGACAGGTGCCGCTGGTGCACTGGCCGAAGGTGCCGAGCAGCGCCCCCAGCGCCGCCCCGGCCAGGACCGTCAGGATCAGCCGCAGCATCCGGTACCGTCCTTTCCCATCCCGAGACGCCGCATGATGATTTCGGCCGGGCAGAACCCGGTGAAGGCCGATTGGATGAGATTCAGGCCGACGAACACCCCTAGAAACAGCCAGCGTTCATCCACCCAGTGAGACAGGGCCAGGCTCGCCAGCACCATCGACCCCGCCAGGATGCGGATCGCATTCTCGATTTTCATGGTCATTGAAGGCTCGGTTGACGGCGACGGACCCGGGATCCAGGCCTCTCCTCGCCCGTGGGATTTCAAGTTGCTTTCCGCTCCCGCTCTCGCCATCTTCCGCAGCACGGCTATATGCGTATGCGCTCATATAGCGGTTGTCAACGGCTTTCCCGCTCCCGCTCATGACACGAAAGAGGATGACCGACGAGGTCCTGGATCTCATCGCGGCCCGTTTCCGGGTGCTCGGAGAGCCCATGCGCCTGAGGCTCCTGGTCGCGCTCGAGGATCAGGAGCGCAACGTCACGCAACTGGTCGGGGCCACCGGCGCCACCCAGGCCAATGTGTCGCGTCACCTGCAGACACTGACCGAGGCCGGGATTCTCGGGCGTCGCAAGGAGGGCCTGAACGTCTACTACTTCATCGCCGATCGCGGCATCTTCGATCTCTGCGAGAAGGTGTGCGGGAGCCTCCAGCGCCGCTACGATACCCAAGCCCGTGCTTTCGGGATGACCACATGAACCCCCTCCCCCACCCGTACCGCCTCCCCGCCGCCGCGCTGGCCGCGGTGTTGGCTCTCGGCCTTGCCGGCTGTGAACCCAACCCGACCGGGACCCCTCCGGACGCGCCTCCCCGGCCGTCGGGGAACGTCACCAACACCCCGGTTCCAACGTCCTCCGCCACCGTGGACCGACGGGACGCGGGCCGCCGGATCGCCGCGGAGACCTTCACGCTGTTGAGCTCGAACCTGCTCGCCGCGATCGCTCGCGACGGGATCACCAACGCCCTCGAGTTCTGTTCGGTCAACGTCGCCCCCATCACCACCGCGGTCGCGGTCCCCAACGGGGTCACGCTGGCACGGGTCACCCACCGTCCTCGAAATCCCGCGAACCGGGTGTCCACCGCGGAGCACGAAATCCTCGAGTCCTTCCGCGCGGGGTTCGCAGCCGGCCGGACCAATCCGCCGGTGCTGGTCAACGACACCGGCGGGGCGGTGACCTTCTACTCGCCGATCGTGCTCGGGAACCCGCTCTGCCTGCAGTGCCATGGCGCGCCTGGCGCGGACATCGCCCCGAGCACACTCGCAGCGATCGATCGGCTGTATCCCGCCGACGAGGCCCGCGGATTTGCGTTGAACGAACTGCGCGGCCTGTGGCGCATCAGGTTCCCGCCCCCGTGAGCACCACCGGGCCCGGCGCCGCCCCCGGCCCGCGCGGTGCCGTCTGGGTGTGGGCGCAGAGCGTGCTGATGCTTGCTCTCCTCGCTCTCGGACCGATGTACCCCGGCGCCTGGCACCACCCCGCCGGGTTGGTCCTCGGTTGGATCCTCTTCGCGACGGCCGCGGTCGTCGGCATCCTCGGGGTGGTCCAGTTGGGTGACAACCGCACCCCCTTCCCCCGTCCGCGCCCGGGCTCGCGCCTGGTGCAGCGTGGCCTGTACGGCTGGATCCGACATCCGCTCTACACGAGCGTGCTGCTGGCCGGCTTCGGCTGGAGCCTGCTTTTCCAGAGTGCTCCGGCCCTGGTCCTCGCGGTGTTGCTGGTGCCCTTCTTCGCGGCCAAGGCCCGCGCCGAGGAGCGCTGGTTGAGCGCTGCTTTCCCCGGCTACGCCGCGTACGCCCGCCGGGTGAAGCGCTTCGTGCCCGGCGTCTGGTAACCCCCGGCGCGGGCGATCCCCCCCGCTCGATCAATCCGCGTCCACGACACAGATCTGGTTGTACCACCGGCCGTCGGCCTCCGGGCGGCGCCGCACGAAGGCAATCCGCCGCCCGTCCGGAGAGAAGACACAAGCCTCCATCCGTGGCGCCTCGGCTCCCTCGGTGGGCTCCGTGAGTCGATGGGTCAGACCCCCCGCCAAGTCGGTGACACACACACTGCGATCGAGCACGTGCGCCACGCGCGTGCCGTCCGAACTCCAGGTGAACGTCGAGGCGATGTCGTGGTCGTTCCGCGTGACCTGACGGGGCTCTCCCCCACGCGGTGACACGGTCCAGAGTTGCACCACCCCGTGATCGTCGCGCATGAGGAACGCGATCCGGGAGCCGTCCGGCGAAGCCCTCAGCCAGTGGCGTGGGCCCTGGATGCCAGGGAAACGCCGATCCGCGGTGAACGTGAGCCGGCGTTGGTGGACGCTCCGGGGCGGTGCTGGCCGGCGCTGGAGTGTGCCCTCGAGCGGGGCTTCCCCAGGAGCCGTCAGGTCGGCCGGAAGGTCGACCACGAAGACTTCCGCGTTGGTCGCGCCGGCGGAACTGATCACCTGCCCTTGGAAGGTCAGGGCCAGCTGCCGGTGGCCGTCGGTGGTGAGGTAGCCACGAGTCCCCACCCAGCCTTCCTCGAAAGCTTTCTGGATCTCGTCGGACCCGGGTTGCGGTCGGTTCACCGTGCGCGTGACCAGCACGGTGAACGCGGTGCCGGAGTGGTTGCGCGGGTGGGCGCCGCGAGAAACCTCCACCGGTCGACCCACAACGCTCACCCCGATGTTCCGCTGATTGATGTCGACCTCACGGGACACCCCTGCCCCACCGCCAACCGCCAGCACGTGGTCCTCGTAGGTGAAGCTGACAAACCGGCCGTCCGGGCTGAACACGTGGACGTGCGAGCCGCCACGCAGGGCGCCGGGGGTGAACGGCGGCGTCAGGTCGCGGGCGTCGAGCGGCACCGGCAACCCCGGTCGATCCCAGTCCACCACCAAGCCCTGGCGGTGGAACGGCCCATAGCTCCAGTCCGGGGTCGGGTTCTCCGGACCGTGGATGAACGCCACCTGCCAGCGATCGGGGTGGAAGGTGACCGCCCCGCAAGGCGCGCCGTTCCGGCTCTCGTACAACACCCGGATTTCCCTCGTGTCGACGTTGATGGCCTCGATGCGCCGCCCGTCGAAGACCTCCCCCGCCGCATCGGAGCGCGTGTCGTACACGATCCACCGCCCATCCGGCGACCAGACGCCGGTGTTGGTCAGGATGCGTCCGCCCGGGCCACGCGTCAGCTGGGTCTCCGGAAGGATGTGCCGCAACAACCGGTCGAGGTGCTCGTTCACGCGCGGTTCGACGCCGGGCAGTCGCCGCGGCAGGTCCTCCAGTGCGGCACGGTGCCCGGCGAAGGCCGACCGATGGTTGTCGATGGCGTTCAGCGCGGCCACCGCATCGAAGTAGTCCGCGATTCGGGCGTCGGCCGAACGGAGGAGCAGGCGGACCGCGGCGCGATGGTCCTCCTCGCCGGCACCGCCGGACACCAGGGCCTCGGCCGCCGCCACCCGGACCGTCGGCGAGGGGTCGGCCAACCCGGTCCGCAGGACCGCCGCACCCTGCGCCACCGCGGCCGGTCCGCGCACCTGGTACCCGGTCATCGCCCACCAGCGCACACCCGGGTCCCCGTCCCGGGCGAGGCGCGCGAGACGCCGCAACTCGGCGGCGTCCGCCGGACCCCGCGTGGCCGCCAACTCGGCCGCTCCCAGCAGGCGTCGCACGTCGGTGCGCTGCTCCCCTCCCCCGCTCGCAAGGTCCCCGGGCGCACCCGCCTTCGCCCGGCGAAGCATCTCGGCCTCGGGGAGGAGGTCGATGTCGCCGACGGCCACGGTATGCCGCCGGTGGGCGCGTCGAAGCCGTTCGAGAGTTCTGCGGTGCGCCGGATCCGGGGCCAGGTTCACCGTTTCGTAAGGATCGCGGTCGAGGTCGAACAGTTCCTCGGCGTCCCTGGGTTCCCAGAACGCCCGTTGCGCCGGGCTCAGTCCCCCCGCCAGGAACCCCTGCCACCATGCGACCGTGGCCGGGGTCTGGAACTGGTAGGCGACGTGCTGGCCGTGCGGCCGGTGGGGGAGGTAGTTCCGCACATACACGAATCGCCCATCAGTGACGCTCCGCACGAGGTCATAGCGTTCGTCCATGCGGCCCCGCAAACCGAAGAGGAACTCGGGCCCGGGTCGCGCAAACGGGCCGGCCACCGCGCTTCCCTGGACCCACGCCGGAGCGCGCAGGCCCGCGAGACTCAACACCGTGGGCGCGAGGTCCACAAATCCAACCAGGCGCCGGGATTCGCCTCCCGCCGCGTATTCGGGCGGCGCGAGGTGCCTCCAACGTTCCGGGAAATGCACAATCAGGGGGACGCGCAACCCGGAGTCGCAGGCGTCCCTTTTGTGGCGAGGCATGCCGGAACCGTGATCCCCGAAGAAGAAGACGATGGTATCGTCGGCCAACCCGGCAGCCGTGAGTTCCTCCAGGGCCCGCCCCACCCGACCGTCCACGACGCTGACCTGGTCGTGGTACTGCGCCCAGCCCGCCCGGACTTCGGGCAGGTCCGGATGGTAGGGAGGCAGTCGCACCCGCGCCGGGTCTTGCACATACCGGTGGCCGGGCTGCCGGATCTGGGACTCGTGGGTTTCGGTGTAGTTGAACACCGCGAAGAACGGCTGGCCCGGCCCCCGGTCACGCCAGTGGGCCCGCGGGGACGAGGCATCCCAGACCTGGCCGGGCTTCACCAGGTTGTAGTCCTCCTTGCTGTTGTTCGAGCAATAGTAGCCTGCCTCGCGCAGCAGTTGGGGAAACATCCGCGTGCCGGCCGGCATCGGCACCAGGCTGCGCATGTGCTCGGAGCCGGTGGAACTCGGGTACATTCCCGAGATGATCGCCGTCCGCGCGGGGGCACAAACCGGGGCGGTCGACCATGCCCGTCGATACCTCAGCCCGCGTCCCGCCAGCGCATCCAGGTTGGGAGTCCGTGCGTCCGGGTCCCCGTAACACCCGAGGTGCGGCCCGGTGTCCTCGCAGGAGAGCCAGAGGATGTTGGGCCGCTCCGCCGGCGTGCCCTGCGCGCCACCGGCGATGGCCACTGCCCAGACGGAGAGCATCGACAGGATCAGGAACGAACTCCGAATTGGCGGGACCATCCTGTCCATCCTGTTAATCGCTGTGGTTCGTCCTCTTCCCGGGTCGCGTCGGCCGTCGCCAACGACCGTGCCCGACCCGACTCAGGGGAGTTCCTGGATCCGGACGTTGCGCCATCGGATGGTCAGCGGGTCCGGTTTGTCGCCGACCCCGTGAACCTGGAGCCCGATGAATCCCGCCGGCGTCAGGTCATCCTCGAGTTCGGCGGCGGCCACCTCGTTGAGCCAGGTGCGGATCGAGCTGCCGCGGGCCTCGATCTTCAACCGGTTCCACCCACCCTGGCGAAACGCCTTCCGCGCGGGCTCGTTGGTCTTCAGATCCTTCAGCCAGCCTCGCCGGCCCTCATCGTAAATCCCCGCGGTCCAGGCCCGCGCACTGGGATCGATCTCCACTTGGTAGCCGTGCACCCGGTTGGCGGGAATCTTGATCGTCTTCCCGCCCGCCTTCACCTCGACGGGTGTGGGGTGGCACTCGCTGCGGATCTGGACGCCGGAGTTCAGGTTCGTGGCGACGTTGAACTCCAGTTCCAAGACGAAGTTCGTGTAGGCCCGCGCCGTGCACAGGAAGGAGTTCCCGGTTTTAGGGACCGAACTTCCGATAATCTCGTTGCCTTGGACTTGGTAGCTCGCCGCGCCCCCCCGCTGCACCCAGCCGCTCAGATCCTTGCCATTGAAGAGATCCACCCAACCGCTCTCCGCGGCCCGGGCCGCAGGAGCGGCCAACGCGGCGCAGCAGCAGGCGAGCGAGAGAGCACCGACCAGGGAACCGGGGACAGGACGTGCATTCATGGAACGACCACAGCCCAACACAGGAGCGCCGCGGAGGCAAACCCTGTAACGCCCGCGCAGCCCAGCTTCTCCGCGTCGCCGCCCCTCCCGGTGCACCCCGCATCCTGGAGGGTTCCGCGGTTTCGGAACCGAGAATCCCGCTATAGGACCTTCCGAGGGTCCACGTGGCCGACTTGGGTGATAAGCAAGGCCACCGCTATCCCGGCCAGCAAGGCCAGGGTCAGCTTCCAGCGGTCATGGGAGTGGAACTGGAGTTCGGGCAGCAGATCGGCACCGGCGATGCAAAGGAACGTGCCGGCGCAGAAACCGAGGACACAACCGAGCCACTCCGGGTGGGTGTGTGCCCAGGGTCCCGCTCCCAGGAAGAACAGCAGGGCCCCCAGCGGCGTCACGAGGGCGAACGCGAGGTTCACCCCGTGGCGCAGCGACGGTGCGGCGCCACGGGCCGCCATCAACGTGGTGATGGCCAGGGCGCCGAACGGCTTGTGCAGAATCACCGCCAGAGCGGTTCCGAGTCCCAACATCGCTCCGTGTCCCCGGGGAGCCGCCGCCACCGCCGCCGCCATCGCCAAGCCATCGAACACCGAATGCACCGACAGCCCAAGGGCCACCCCGATCCAGCCGAGGTTTCGGGCGGACTTCTCCGCCAGCGAATGGGGGTGCCCACAGGGCTCCAGCGGACTGCCTTCCGTCACATCGTGGTGGTGGAAGGGGAGGAACCGCTGGAGCAGGAACATCGCGAGGAAACCGGCCAGCACCCAACCCGTCGCCTGATGGACCGAATGCAGTTCCTCCGCGGCGTGGGGAAGCAATCCAAGGAGCGAGAGGCCCAGCATCAAACCGCCCACGAAACTCACCGCCACCTGCACGCGCGTGTGGGTCAACTTGACGACGCTGGGCAACTCCCCGCCCGCCCACGCCGCGAGCAGCGCCATCAGGCAGTAGGCTGCCAAAACCCACTCGGGGGACGGGGACCAGGCACTCATTGGGGAAACCGGCGATTCCTCCGGACGCAGGCGACAGACCCGAAGCGCGTGGCGTACCACCCGGCAACGCCCGCGCTCGACGACTCAGCCCGGCGGATGGGCACACGCAGCCTCGTCGTCAGGCGTCTGGCCGGTGGACTCCCCGGGGTGTGCGTGGTGGTGATGCTCTCCGTGGTGGTGATGCCCATGGTGGTCACAGCCTGCCGGGGTCGCCGTGAGTTCTCCCCGCAGAAAGGCGGCGACCAGCGTCTCCACGCTCCCGCCAAGGGTTCCGGCCCGCACCTCGATGCCGTGGCGCGCGAAATTCTCCAGCGCCCGGTGGCCGATGCCACCAGCGATGACCACTTCGACCCCGTGCTCCCGGAGCCAGCGCGGGAACAGGCCGGGTTGGTGGTCCGGTGCGGGGTGGACTTCGGTTCGCAGCGTCGACTTCAAGCCGGTGTCGACCTCGATGATCGCGAACTGACGGCAGCCGCCGAAGTGTCCGTGCAGATGACCGGCCTCGACGGGTAGGGCGATTCTCATAGGGGTTGCGGGATGACGGTGCCCCGTTCAGCGGCGATGGCTTCGTTGGGGCTTTGGATCAGGTCTGGTTGGGTCATGGGTTCTTTCGTTGTGTTTCGAACAAGGGGGCTTGCCCCGGGAGTGTCTCCCCCAGCATCCCGGCATGCGGAAATCGTCCGCCGTGAGTCGCCCACAGCAGAAGGCTCGCAGCACCTGCTCCACGTCCCCGCAGAGGTGCTGCCGGACGCGGACGCCCAACTGCTGCAGGGCTCGAAGCAACGGCTGCGAGACGGCGGCGCAGAGCAGCACGTCCACGGAGAGTTCTGCGACGCTGCGCGCCAAGGCATCCGGGGATAGCACGCCAAGGACGAATTCCCGGCGCTCCGTCTCTTTCCCCCGTCGACGGGTGATGACCAGCAGGCGGGCCGCCGTATCGAGAACCGGGGAGATGCGCTGCTGGCAGATGGGAACACCAATGGTCACTACAGCCGGGATGGGAGCATTCCGCGTGCCGAGACCGATCAGGCGCGCAGGTCGGGGTGGTGCGCCGCCACCAACGTGGTCTTCTGCGTCGGTGGCCGCGTCCACCGTGGCACGATCCTTCGATCTCCCGGCTGACTGCCCGTCGAAAGCACCCGTCCCGCCGGAGCAACCGCCGCGAGGAGGCTCGCTTTCCCGGCCTCTCGTGGGTTTCTCCGGCCTCCTCGGGTCAGCTCCCACGGTTCTTCGCCGGGCGGTCAGGCCGCCCGTGGGCGGCCGCCGATCACGTAGACAATCCGGTCCGTGCACGGCACGTGGAGATTGCCGAACGGGTCGAACGACGGCCGCGCCTGGAGACTGCGGGGTGCCTCGAAGAGCTGGCGTCTCGTGCCGTCGGCCTCGACCAGGTGCAGTCCGCCGAGCGGGTCCCCGATGACGAACCTCCCGCCGCCAGGGCTCACGCCGCCGGCCAGCAGGAAGTCGCAATCCAGGGTCGCGGCACAGCGCGGTACGCCGTCCGGGCCGAACACCTGAACCCCGCCGGCCAGATCGCCCACCGCCACCGAACCGTCCGGGAGGACCGTTGGGGTGGCCTGCACCGCCGCCGCCAGTTCGCGTTGCCATCGAGCGGCGCCCGACCCGAGCGACCACGCGAGGAGTCGCGCCACCCGCTCGTGGTTGAGCAGGAGATAGGCGGTATCGCGCTCCTCATCCAGCACCGGGCCGGCGGCCACCAACGCCCGCCCCGCCCCCCGGGAGTCCTCCGGTTCGCGATGAAGCACCCGCTCCTCCCCCTCCGTGGACCACCGCACCACCTCCACTCCGCGGCCCGCCACGGCCCGCATCGCGTAGAGGTTCTCCGCCTCGTCGGCGGACACCGCGGACCGGGGGGAGATCCCGGCATCCCAGTCAAACCGTGGTTCACCGGAAGCCGCGTCCAGGGCAAAAACCCGGCCGCTCCAACTGCTGAAGACGACCAGTCCCCTGCGTCGCAGCAGCAACAGGTCCGACAGGATTCGCGGATCCCGGCGGCTGGGAATCGAGCGATGCCACCGGGTCACGCCGGTGGCGGCCTCGAGGGCCAGTACCTCCCCGGCGTGCGTACCGACGAAGAGCACGGCGCCGTCGAAATCCAGTGCGGGCGTGGCGGAAACACCGCTGCCGAGGTTCACCTGCCACCGCTGCCTCCCGGTGGCCGCGAAGGCCTGCACCCCACCAGCCAGGTCCGCGACGAACGCCGTCCCCTCCGCGTCGAACACCACCGAGGCCTGGATCGCGCCCTGTGCCTGGAGTTGTCGCCTGGGCCGTGGCGCCAACTCCACCTCTCCGGCGAACCGACCCCGCCGCGCATTGTCACCGCCCGCCGTGCGCCAGACCTTCGCCTCACTGGGAGATGGAGCGGCCATGACCTCAGGATCCCGTCCGGCGATAGGTCGGCTGGTACTCAAAACGCGCGTCCACCAGTCGCGTCCCGACAATCTCGAGCGACGCGAGGCGGTTCTCCCCCAGCCTGCGTCGCCGTGCCAGGGCGAGGTGGTTGGTTCCGTTGACAAATGGCCAGGTGCGATCCGCCGCGTCCGGGTCGAAGCCCATCACCGCCGCGGCGACGGCATCGGTGCCGACCGCGTTGCGCCCCGCGATCAGCACTCCGGGACGGGTGAGCGAGACCATCGATCCGTTCCACCAACCCTCCGCCACCTGGATCGTGCTGATTCCATCCACCACGACCAAACCAACCGGAAAGGCGGCGGCCAGATCGACGATGAACCGGGGGACGTTGTACCCGTGGTCGCCCGGCACCGAGCGGCCCGTGAACCCCTCCACCGAGGTGAGGGGACGGTGGCTGCAGTTGTGCATCGTGTTGGTGCGATACCCAATCGCCTGCTCGTTCGGTTCCCCCTCGAGATCGTCGCCGTAGAGGCTGCTCGGTGGCAGGCCGAAGAGGTTCTTCAAACCGCCGGTGATCCCCCCGGACACATGGCTCTTGAGCTTGGTGAGCGAGATCAGGACGTCCGTATCCACGTAGGTGCGGTTGACCTCCCAGGCCGTCGCGAGCTCACCTCCGGGCACCTTGACCAGCGCGTAGTCGCGATGACGCCCGAGGTTGCGGGTGTTCTCGAAACGGGCGCGGCCCTCCATCACCCGGTTGAAGGCGGCCAGATCGAAGCCGTATCCGGCGAACGCCTCCTCGTCGCCCACCCCGAATGGCAGTTGGTCAGCGAACACCACCTCCCGCGCTCCCGCCCGGACCAGCAGGCTGCCCAGCGCCATCGCCACCACCGGATGCACGGTCACCGACAACCAGAGCGGCACCCCGGCCAGGTCGGCTGTGGAGCTGTTCACCAGGTTCACCTTCACCACCGCGCGCTTCCCTTTCACCAGCCGACGCACCTCCCCCAACTCGTCCAGCATCCTCCCGAGCGCCTGCCGCACCTCGGCGAAGTCATACCGTTTGCAGAGGCCCAAGGCGACGGGCGCGCGCGGGAGCGGGGCCGGAGCCCCTCCCGGGGCGGGATCGGCCACCGCCCCCACTGCCGGCTGACCCGCCCCCGCCCCCGCCCCCGCCGCCGCCACTGCCACGGCGGCTTTCAGGAAATCGCGGCGGGAGAGCGGACGCCCGGGACAATAAGGGATGCCGGTGTGCGCGGAAACGTCAGCTCTCATTCGGCTCATGACTCTTGCGGCCATAGACGCGGGAGTAGGCGCGACAGAAGGGGCAGACCGCCCCCTCCACGTGCTGGACGAGCCAGTATGCCACGCCGGATTGCTTCCGGCGAGCCCGACGGCAGACCAGACAACTGCGACAGACCTTGGCGAGCATCAGGTCGAGCTTGGAGGTGCTTCTCTCGTTCATGGCGAGTGGCTGGGAGCAGGGACCGTTCCCCCTGGCTCACAGCGTCCCGGCGACCCGAATCCGGCCCGACCATGGACTTCTGCGTCGGTTGCGCAATTCCAGCGTGGCAATTCTCCGTGGTCCGACCGGAGCCCCAGCCCCGATCCAAAACCGCGGAAGCCGGAGTGTGGAGGCTCGAACCTCCAAACGCCGAGGTCTACGTCGGTGGAGGCTTTTCAACGGGCCCCGAGCAGGGCGTTGCCGCCTGCTTCCCGGAGGATTGGCGACGATTTGCGCCCCCGGCAGGGTCGGGCGGGTCGGGCTGGCCCTCGTGCTCCCGGACGGTTTTCAGTTTACGGAAAAGCGTGCTGACATCGATCCCGAGGTCGCGGGCGGCAGCCGCCCGATTCCCCGCGTTCCGCCGCAGGGCATCGCCGATGAGCATGGCTTCCATCGCCTGGAGGGTAAGTCCGGAGGGCAGTCCCGAGCCGGCCGACAGTTCGCCCCGCAAGTGGGTCGGCAGGTGGGGACGCTCGATCAGCCCGCCCCGACACAGCACGAACGCGTGCTCGATGATGTTCTCCAACTCCCGGATATTGCCCGGGAAGTCGTACTCCATGAGTCGGGCCAGCACGACGTCGGACAATCCGGCTATATCCTTGCCCTTGAGTCGGTTGAAGCGACCTATGAAATGCTCCGCCAGCAACGGGACGTCCTCCCGGCGGTCGCGCAGCGGAGGAAGTTCCAACCGCACCACGTTGATGCGGTAGTACAGGTCCTCCCGGAATTTCGCCTCGCGCACGAGACCGTCGAGCGGCTTGTTCGTCGCGGCGACCACCCGGACGTTGCACCGGACCGGTTCCACCCCGCCGAGGGGTTCGTACACGCGCTCCTGCAGGACCCGTAGCAACCGCATCTGCATCGCCGCCGAGATGTCCCCGATCTCGTCCAGGAACAGCGTGCCGCCCTCGGCCAGGGCGAAACGCCCGGGCTTGTCCTTCCGCGCATCGGTAAACGCACCAGCCTTGTAGCCGAACAACTCGCTCTCCAGCAGCGTGTCGGGCAGCGCCCCGCAGTTGAGGGCGACGAACTTCTTCGCGTGGCGGCTGGACAGGCGATGCAGCGCCCGGGCGAACAGTTCCTTGCCCGTGCCGCTGGCCCCCTCAAGCAGCACCGTGCTGTCGCTCTCCGCCACCACCCCGAGGATATCGAAGAGCTGCCGCATAGCCGGGCTGCGGCCAATGATGTCGTAGAAGGAGTCCTGTTGCTCCGCCTGCCGCCGCAGTTCATCGACCGAACGCAGGTCGCGGAAGCTCTCCACCCCGCCGATGATCCGGCCCCGGGCATCCTTGAGGACGGCGGTCGAGATGCTGATGGGGATGCGCTCCCCCGCGGCATTGACGATGTAGACGACCTTGTTCGCCACGGGCCGCTGGGTCACCAGCGTCTGCTTCAGGGCACAGGCGTTCTCACAGATGCTGGCGCGGAACACCTCGCAACACCGCCGACCCAACGCCTCCTCCCGCGGCACCCCGGTGATCTGCTCGGCCGCACGGTTGAAGGACGTGATCCGCCACTCGGCATCCACCGTGAACACCCCGTCGGGCACCGAATCCAACAGTTGCCGATTTGCGCTGTCGTCCATGCGTGCTCGGGCGGAGTCCACCGCCCGTTCATGCGACAGTCTCGCGGCAAACCAACGTTCAGGCAACGGCGACGACCGGGCCTGTGCCGGCCTCGGCGCCTCCATGGGTTGTCGGTGGGTGCCGGCACCCTTGGTGCTCGCACGATGGATATGGTTTGCCCCACCCTGGTTCTCGCTCCCCTGGCCGAAGGCGAAAAGGTCTATCCACCGCCACGGGACGCGCACCCGTTCTGCTTCGTTTGCAGCGCGTCCAATCCGATGGGATTGGCAGTGCGCTACCAGTCGCTGGCTGACGGCAGCGTGAGCGCGGTGTTTCTCGGCCACCCCGCGCTCGAAGGGTACCCGGGCCTGCTCCATGGGGGCATCATCGCCGCGATCCTCGACGGCGCCATGACGCATTGCCTGCTCTCCCGCGGGGTGAAGGCGCTGACGGCGGAACTCAGCATCCGCTATCACCTCGGCATCGAGGTCGCCGAGGAGTTGTCCATCCGCGCCTGGCCCGAGTCATCCGCGCACGGACTGCATCGGCTGCGGGCGGAGATCGTCCAGGGCGATACCATCCGCGCCAGCGCCCTGGGCAAATTCATCGAACCCCATGACTGAGCGTCTCGGCATCACGGTCCTGGTCGAGAACTCCGTCCACACCCGGGGGCTCCGGGCGGAACACGGGCTGGCGTGGTTCCTCCAGACCGCCGGGCAGCGCGTGCTCTTCGACACCGGTCAAACCGATCTGCTCCTCGACAACGCCCATGCGCTGGGCTGCCCGCTGGGGGGGCTCGATGTCATCGTGCTCAGCCATGGGCACTACGATCACACCGGCGGACTCCCGGTGGTGTGCCGGCGGTCCCCCGAGGCCCGCCTGTTCCTTCATCCCGACGCTCTCCAGCCAAAGTTCAGCGCGCCCGCGGGCGGTTCCCCCCGGGCCATTGGGATGTCGCAGGAGAGCCGGCAGGCCGTGATCGACGCCGGCGCCAGGGCCGTCCTGCACCACGATTGCCGGGAGGTGGCCGAGGGTCTGTTCGTCACGGGTGCCATACCGCGACGGACCGCCTTCGAGGACGTGGGTGGCCGCTTCTTTCTCGACGAGGCCTGCCGGCAGCCGGATCCCCTGCTGGATGACCAGGCACTGTTCTGCCCGACCCCGGACGGGACCATCGTTCTCCTCGGGTGCGGCCACGCCGGCGTGGTCAACACGTTGCTCCACATCGAGCATCTGACCGGCGACTCACGCTTCCGCGCCGTGCTGGGCGGGCTGCACCTCCTGAATGCCACCGAGGAACGCCTCCTCGCCACGATCGAGGCGTTGCGCCGGTGGAGCATCCTGCTCCTCGCCCCAGGGCATTGCACGGGCTCGCCTGCCGTCGCCCGCCTATGGCAGGCCTTCCCGGGTCGCTGTGCGTCACTCGGGGTGGGCAGCCGCTGGACCACGTCCACCCTGCCCCGCCCGGGCTAGCGCACCTCTTCCACCGTCACCAACCCCGCATCGATGTACTGACCACCGCTCGTCTGCCGACAGCGGATAGCCAGCGTGTTCCGGCCGGGCTGAAGGGCGCCGACGGCCGCCCCGGTCAGAGGTACCGGTTCGTACTCCGAGGTGAACCCGGACAGATCCGCCACCAGGCGGCCGTTGAGGTAAACCTGCGCGTCCTCGTCGTGGTGCAACAGCAATTGGATCGATTCCGGTTGGGGACCGGCGGGCAGCTCAAACGTCCGCCGCAGCCAGATTTCCCCGGTCTTCCACTCCGTCCCGATCACCGCCCCAGGCGTGCCCGAGGTGCCGAAACCGCCGAGGCCTTCCTGCCAACCGGACGCGTCGAAGTCCGCTTGCGCCCAACCCGTCGCGGGCCGCTGCAACGTGTAACGCCAGGGAACCTTGGTCTCACGCGCGGTAGGGACCACGGTCGTCAGACGCGGGGCCTTGGGCATGGGCGCCCAGTCGGCCGCCTTGGTCCGGTCGCGGGCCGCATACTTCCGCCAGGTGCCGGCGTCGCAGAGCATCTGCAGGAACACCCCGCCCACCACCGGACGCGCCTGGAAGCCCACCTGGCGACCGTTCTTCGTCTCGTACCAGTCGGACATCGGCACGCGGGACGAGGTCTCGTTCAGCCACCGGTACACGGGATCCACCAACGCCTCGAAATCCGCGCGGTCGCGGGTCAACGTCGCCGTCCAGAGAATCCAATCGAGCTTCGTATAGGTGGCGCGATTGTCGAGCGGCAGCCCGTACTGGTTCTGGCTGCGGCGGTAGTAGTCCATCTCCTTGCGCAGCACCGCGTCCGGGAACAGGTCCAGCCCGAGCAACCGGTCCCAAACCAGGTTGTACTTCTGGCTCCAGGTCCCCGGCCGGTCGAACGCGAGGCGGAACTTCTCGCCGTCGTCGGCTTCCTTCACCCACCGCGCCGCGAACGACTTCGCCAGCGTCCGATACTCGGCCGCCGGAGCCGCGAAGCCTCGCATCTCGCACAGCTTCGCGAACGCGCCCAATCCGCAGATGGCCTTGGCCGAGAGGTTGACGTTGTGCGCGAGGTGACCCGCGAAGTCGTCGGTGCAGAGCTGGTTCTCGGGGTCGAATCCCTTCTCCTTGAGGTAGGCCGCCCAACGTTCCAACTGCGGCCAGTAGCGTCCGGCGAACTCGGCGTTCCCTTCCATCTGCGCCACCGCCGCCAGCAGAATCAGCAGGTTCCCGGATTCTTCGACGGGCATCTGGTTCTCCTCGGTCCGCTCGCCGCCGCCGTACACCTGCCCGTTCGCGTGCGGGTACGTCCCCAGGTCATGGGGCGCGAACGGGAACTTCCAGCGGTCCGAAGCCGCGTAGTCCATGAATGGCACGAGGAACGACTTGGCGAGGGAGGACCCGAACAGCAGGAACTGCGGCGCCATCGGGTAGAAGACATCCGAGGTGCCAATGCACCCGTTGCTGAAGTTTTCTTTGGAGAACGACAGCGGCTGGCCACGGTCGTCCGCGACGAACTTGCTCGCGGCGAAACAGTGCCGATAGGCCAGCGCGGCCAGACGCGCGTACTTCTCACCCCCGGCTTTCGCCAGGTCCCCCATGAGCTCGCTGTCGAAGGCCTCGCAGCGCTGCACCAGCGACGCGTAGTCCCGGGCCGACGCCTCGAGGAGGTCCTTCGCCTCCCATCCGTTGCGCCGCCAGTACGGGCGCAGGTTCTTGCGCATGTACTGGATGGCATAAAGGTCGTCGTAGGCCAGCATCACCCACCGACTCACCGGTTCCGCCCCCACGCGGCCGAGATCCAACGCCAGCGCCGCCCCCACCTGGTCCGCCGGCGCGGGAGCATTCGTCGTCGCCTCGCCCGCCGGGGCCAGGGTGCCCGCCTGGAAGGCGCGATGCAGCGCGCTGCGGTCCGCGATCCCCTGCCCCGCGACCGCCGACCGCGGCGCCGCGAGATAGAGGTAGCCCCAGTCGATCCTCACGTCGTCGCCCTTCTTGCCGAGAACGGGCTGGTCCCGGGACCCCAGCTTCGCGGCGACCAAATCGCCGGGGGTCTCGATGCTGCCCACGACGACTTGTTGCGGCTGGTTGACGGTGAGTTCGCCGGAGACCTCCACACAGACCTCCACCGCGTGCGGACGCTGATCGAGCGAGCGAACGTCCCAGGTCAGATAGGTCACGGGCCGGGCGAGGAGATCCAGATCCTCGGGCAAGGCAGCGTTGAGGAAGGTAAGCGTCAGCCCGATGCCCGCGCCTTCGAACGTGTACAGGGTTCGGGTGGGAAGCACTTGGACGGACTTCTGTTTCAGGGCCGGCAACCGGCGCGGGTCGTTGCCCATGACGCGGTAGACCTCGCCGTCGACCCGCACCAACCCCGTAAGGGGATGATTGCGGCCGGTCCAGTGCCGGGTGGCGTCGTCGTTCAACTGGTCGCCGAAGGACCAGACACTGAAGTAGGGATCCCCCGTCACGAGGGGAACCGCAGGGGGCGTCCACGATCCAGGGGTGGCGGCGGTCGCCCTGGCCACCGGCGGCACGTAGACCCGGCGGTTTGCCGCGGTGATCAACGCCTCGTCCAGCTTGATGCGGGCCCGGTCGTAGGTGAGCAACCCGTTCACTTCCACTTCGACATCGGTGGTCTGCGTGTACACGGCCGCCGCAAGCCCGGCCTCGCCGGTGAGCGGGTGCAACCGGTCGATGAGCTTGAGGTAGGCATCGGTGAGATCTTCCGAATTGGTGTAGCTGCGGTAGCCCCAGTTCTTCTCGGACTGCCACGTGTGTCCCTTCATGGGCAGCCCCAGCCCGCCGAACTCGCCCAGCACCCCGGCGCGCCTCTCTTCCAACCGCGGAGCGCCCGGGCCGGGATAGGAGTGGATGTCCATGACGTCCCCGACGTTCCGATCGGTCCAGCCCGAGGCGCTGTTGACCAGTCGCGAGGGGTCCCAGGTCTTCACCAGGGCCGCGATGCGGGCGGTGTCCCACTGGCCCCAACCCTCGTTGTACGGCACCCACATGACGATCGACGGGTGGTTGTGGAGCCCGTCCACCAAGGCGCGCAGCTCGGCCTCAAACTGGCTGCCGGATTCGGGGGTGCGGGTGATGTCGGGATCGCGACCGCCGATGAACTTGTCGCCGCTGGGCATGTCCTGCCAGACCAGCAGCCCCAGCTTGTCGCACCAGTAGTACCAGCGGTCCGGCTCCACCTTCACGTGCTTGCGGGCCAGGTTGAACCCGAGCTGCTTCGTGAGTTCGATGTCGTATCGCAGCGCCTCGTCCGTCGGGGCGGTATAAAGCCCGTCCGGCCAGAACCCCTGGTCGAGCGGACCGAACTGGAACAGCGCCGCGTTGTTCAGGAACAGCCGGTTGACGCCCTGCGCGTCCTTCGACACCGCGATCTTCCGCATGCCGAAGTAGCTCCTCACGTCGTCCACAATCCGACCGTCATCGGTCTTCAGGCTGATCCGGAGGTCGTACAGGAACGGCCGATCCGGGGACCACAATTTCGCCTTCGGCACCGCCAGCCGCAGGGTCGAGGTATAGGCGCCGTCAACCCCATTGCCCGGCTGCACCGTCCGGGCCACCTCCGTGCCACCGTCGTAGACCGCCACCTCGACCTCGACCGCCCCCGACGCCCGGGCGGTGATCCCGACTTCGACCGTGCCCTGATCGATGTCCGGGGTAACCCGGAGGGCCTCGAGATGGGTCGGGGCCACCGGCTCCAACCACACCGTCTGCCAGATGCCCGTGGTCGGGGTGTAGAAAATGCCGCCCGGCTTCTGCACCTGCTTGCCCCGCGGTTGGGTGCCGGCGTCCGACGGATCCCAAACCGACACGACAATGTCCTGTTCGCCTTCCGGCTTGAGCCGTTCGGTGATGTCGAAGGCGAAGCCCGCGTACCCGCCCCGGTGGCTGCCCACTTCCTGGCCGTTGACCCAGACGCGGGCCTCCCAATCCACGCCTCCGAAATTCAGCCGAACCCTCCGGCCCTGCCACCCTCGCGGCACCTCGAAGGTGCGCTGGTACCAAAGGCGCTGGGCCGGCCCCACACTCTTCATCACCCCCGAGAGCGCCGATTCCACCGGGTAGGGCACCAGGATTTCGCCGTCCCAGGTCGTCGGCTGTGCGGCGTTCGTCGCGACAATGCCGTACTGCCACAATCCGTTGAGATTCAGCCAGTCATCGCGGACCAACTGGGGCCGGGGATACTCGGGCAGGGCGTTGCGTGGTGACACGTCCCGAGCCCAGCGGGTCATCAGCGGGCCTTTTACGGGTTCCCACTCCGCGCTGGTGATGCGGGGCACTCCCACCCCAAGCATCAGAAGGAGCGCAAACCCCGTGCCAGCGGTGGCCCTCCAGCCGGCGCGGCGGTTCCGTTCTTCGGTCGAGATCATCATCACCGGCGATCAGACGCCCATCCGGATGGAAACGTCTAGCCGTAGGTGGCGAAGCGCGGCGGTGCTCACCTCGGAGCCGACTGAAGGAGGGATGGGGGTCTCGGGTGTGCCAAGGGGTGAACACCCCATGGCGCAGGAGCGACCAAAGGGGCGAGGGTCGGAACCGTCACGCGGGTGCCGAGGACGAGCCTGCCGGGTTCTCCGGGAGGGGCCCCCCTGCCCACAAGACAAGACGCATGCCAGGTCGGTCAAGGGTCCGGCGTGAATGCCGCACGACGCCGGCGTGCAGCGGTGCTATGAATTCAATTCAATGAGCTCACTCCTGGTCGCCATTATTGTTCTGGCCTCGCTGGCCCTGGTCGCCGCGCTGCTGGTGGTCGGCATCTACAACAAGCTCGTGGCGCTGCGCAACCGCTTCAAGAACGCCTACGCGCAGATCGATGTGCAACTCAAGCGGCGCTACGACCTCATTCCCAACCTGGTCGAGACCGCGAAGGGCTATCTCCAGCACGAGCGCGGCACGCTGGAGGCCGTGATCGCCGCGCGTAACGCCGCGTCCTCCGCGAACGCGGGCGCCGCCGCCCATCCCGGCGATCCCGCCGCCATGCGGCAACTGGCCGGCGCCGAGGCCACGCTGACCGGCACGCTCAGCCGCCTCTTCGCGCTCTCCGAGGCGTATCCCGACCTCAAGGCGAACACGACCATGCTGAGCCTCATGGAGGAACTGACCTCGACGGAGAACAAGGTCTCCTTCTCCCGGCAGGCGTACAACGACTCGGTGATGGCCTACAACACGCAACGGGAGGTCTTTCCCAGCAACGTCTTCGCGTCCACGTTCGGCTTCGCCGCGGCCGAATTGTTCGTCATCGAGAAGCCGGAACAGCGCGAGGCGACGCGGGTGTCGTTCTCCTGATCGGGTTCGACCCATGAATTTCTTCGAGCACCAGGAGCAGGCGAGGAAGACCACGCGGTTGCTGCTGGTCTACTTCGTGATGGCGGTGGTGTGCATCATCGCGTCGATCTACTTCGCCAGCCTGTTGATCTTCTATGGCGCCCACGCCCAGGAGTCGCCCGGCGTTCCGATGCCGGCACTCGTCCTGTGGAACCCCGGGCTGTTCCTTTACGTCACGCTCGGCACGCTCGCCGTGGTCACGGTCGGCGGGCTCTATAAGACCGCGGCATTGGCCAGGGGCGGCAGCGCCGTCGCCGAATCGCTCGGCGGCCGCCTCCTCAACCCGAACACCACCCATCCCGAGGAACGGAAGCTCCGAAATGTCATCGAGGAGATGGCCCTCGCCTCGGGCGTGCCCATCCCGAAGATCTATGTGCTCGATGAGGAGGCGGGCATCAACGCCTTCGCCGCGGGCCATTCACCGAGCGACGCCGCCATCGGCGTCACCCGCGGTTGCCTCACCCTGCTCAACCGCGACGAACTGCAGGGGGTCATCGGCCATGAGTTCAGCCATATCCTCAATGGCGACATGCGTCTGAATCTGCGGCTCATGGGCGTCATCTTCGGCATTGTGTGCCTCGCGGTCATCGGCCGGGTGCTCATCTACTCGCGGGGCGGCAGGGACAGGAATCCCCTCATGCTCCTCGGCTTTGCCCTGATCGTCATCGGCGCTATCGGCGTGTTCTTCGGCCGGCTCATCCAGGCCGCCCTCAGCCGGCAACGGGAATTCCTGGCCGACGCCTCCGCGGTGCAGTTCACCCGCAATCCCGCGGGGCTTTCCAGTGCGCTGCAACGGATTGGACGCGCCGGTTCGAAGGTCGAATCCGCTCACGCCGGGGAAGCCAGCCACATGTTCTTCGGCAACGGCCTGGGCAAACCCTTGCTCGGATTCCTTGCCACGCACCCACCGCTCGAGGCGCGCATCCGAGCCATCGATCCCGGCTGGAACGGGACGTTCAGTCCCCGCGGCGTCCCGGCAGGCAAAGCGAACTCCCCAACACCGCAGGCAAGGCCCCGGCAACCTCCCCTGGCCCCGCCGATTCTCGGGATGCAGGACGCGCCGGCGGGCATCGCCGGCCTCGCTTCCGGCATCGTCCGGGTGGAATCCGTGATGCCGAACCTGGGCCACCCCACGCCTCGGCACCTGCGGTACGCCGAGGCGTTGCGGAGTTCCTTCCCGGAGGAGATCCAGTCCGCCGCCCGCGACCCGATCAACGCCACCGCGCTCATTTACGCAATGCTCCTCAGCCCGGACGAAGGGTTGCGGGCGCGCCAACTCGGGGAACTCGACGGGCGGGCCGCCGCCGGCGTGGCCGAGTCCACCGCCGCGCTCTGGCCCGGGGTTTCGCCCCTCGCCTCGCGCGCGCGATTGCCACTCGCGAACCTTGCTCTCCCAGCCCTGCGCCAGCTTCGCCCGGACGAATTCCAGCAGTTCAGCAGCGCGCTCCAATGGCTCATGGAAAGCGACGACCAGATCGAGCTTTTCGAGTTCGTCCTGCAGAGGATTGTCCGACGGCACCTCGCCACACAGTCGGGCGGTTCGCGTACGGCTTCCGTCCAGCACCCCACGCTCGGGACCCTGGTGCCGGAGTGCAATGTGGTCCTCTCGGCTCTCGCGAATGCCGGGAGCGCCGAGGCGCACAAGATCGAGAAGGCTTTCCAGGCGGGCCCCACCCATCTGGGTGCGGGAGCGGGCGACTTCCGGCTCCTGCCTCGGAAGCAATGCGGCCTGGGGCAAGTGGATGCCGCGCTCGATCGCCTGGCATTGGCCGCTCCCCAGGCCAAGGGGCGGCTGCTGGAAGCCTGCGTACAAGTCGTCGGCGCCGACGGATGGGTCCAGGAACCGGAAGCGGAGTTGCTCAGGGCGATCGCTGATACGCTGGACTGCCCGATCCCGCCGTTCGTGGAGACCGACGCAGGCTAGCGGGAGGCGGTCGGACCGGAAGTCCCAGGCTTCATATCAACGCATCCGGATTGCTTGATTTGTTGCATGCGAGGGGTACTCTGCGCGGCGTTCGATGATCCAAGCTGCGCACTTATGAACCCTGCCCCCGACTTGCACCCGCTGGAGCGGCTCCTGCGTGAACGGATTGTCATCCTCGACGGCGCCATGGGCACCATGGTGCAGCGCTACCGCCTCCAGGAGGCCGCGTTCCGCGGTGATCGGTTCCGTGACTGGCGGGGCAAGGACCAGAAGGGCAACAACGAGCTGCTGTTGCTCACCCAGCCGCAGGTCATCGAGGAAATCCATCGGCAGTACTTCGAGGCCGGCGCTGACCTGGTGGAGACGAACACCTTTTCCGCCACGTCCATCGGCCAGCATGACTTCCTGTTCGAACGCGACGAGGAACGACGCAAGGACCAGGCGTTCTTCGAGTCCGTGGTCACAGACCCGTTCCTCTCCGGCATCGCCCGGGAGATGAACACGGTCGCGGCGCGGGTGGCGCGGAAGGCCGCCGACGAGGTGGCGAACCGCACCGGCCGGGTGCGCTTCGTCGCCGGGGCTGTCGGGCCGATGCCCGTGACCGCGTCCATCTCCCCCGAGGTCAACGATTCCGGGTTTCGATCGGTCAGCTTCAACCAGCTCCGCCGTTCTTACGCCGAGCAGGTGGAGGCGCTGCTGGAGGGCGGGGTCGACGTGCTGTTGGTCGAGACCATCTTCGACACTCTCAACGCCAAGGCGGCGTTGTTCGCGATCGAGGAGCTTTTCGAGCGCCGCGGATCCCGGGTGCCCCTGCTGATCTCCGGCACCATCACGGATCGCTCCGGCCGCACCCTGACGGGCCAGACGCCGACGGCGTTCTGGCACTCGGTGATGCACGCCAACCCGCTGGCGGTCGGGCTCAACTGCGCCCTCGGCCCGCAGGAGATGCGGCCCTTCGTCGAGGAGCTGGTCCAGGTCCTGCCCGCCTACACCTGCTTCTACCCGAACGCCGGTCTGCCGGATCCGCTGTCGGAAACCGGTTTCCCGGAAACCCCCTCCTCGCTCGCCCCACAACTCCGCGACTGGGCCGCCAACGGCTGGCTGAATCTCGTCGGCGGTTGTTGCGGCACGACGCCCGCGCACATCCAGGCCCTCGCCGAAGCCGTCCGGGACTGCCCCCCGCGACTCCCCAGCCATCCCGCCCCGGGCCTGCGCCTCAGCGGGCTCGAACCGTTCGTCCTGCGCTCCGGTCCGGCCGTGCCCCCGACCGGCGGCGGTCCCACTCCCGATCCCGACGGCCTCCCCGTGGCCGGGGATATCGGCAGTGTGGCCCAGTCCTTCGTCAACATCGGCGAGCGGACCAACGTGGCGGGCTCGCCGAAGTTCAAGAACCTGATCCTCTCGGGGAAGTACGAGGAGGCCCTGAGCGTCGCCAAGCAGCAGGTCGAGAACGGCGCGCAGATCATCGACGTCTGCATGGACGAGGGGATGCTCGACGGCGTCGCCGCGATGACCCGCTTCCTGCTCCTCGCCTCGGCCGAACCGGACATCGCCCGGGTCCCGTTCATGGTGGATTCCTCGAAGTGGTCCGTGCTCGAGGCCGGGCTCGCCTGCCTCCAGGGGCGCTCGATCGTGAACTCCATCTCGCTCAAGGAAGGCGAGGCGCGGTTTCTCGAACAAGCCCGCCTCGTCCGACGCTACGGCGCCGCCGTGGTCGTGATGGCCTTCGACGAGCGCGGGCAGGCGGACTCCTTCGAGCGCCGCATCGAGGTCTGCCAGCGCAGCTACGACCTCCTCACACACGTGGTGGGCTTCCCGCCAACGGAAATCATCTTCGACCCGAACGTCCTCACGGTCGGCACCGGCATCGAGGAACACGCGAACTACGCCGTCGACTTCATCCGGGCCACCCGCTGGATCAAGGAGCACCTGCCCGGCGCCAAGGTCAGCGGCGGCATCTCGAACGTCAGCTTCAGTTATCGCGGCAACAACGCCGTCCGCGAGGCGATGCACGCCGCGTTCCTGTACCACGCCATCCGGGCCGGACTCGACATGGGCATTGTCAACGCCGGCCTCCTCGAAGTCTACGAGGAGATCCCGCGCGAGTTGCTCGAGCGGGTCGAGGACGTCCTGCTCAACCGCCGCCCGGACGCCACCGAGCGTCTCGTGACGTTTGGCGAGGGCCTCAAGCAAGCCGGCACCAGCGCCGGCGGCACCGCCGCGACCGCCGATGACACCTGGCGCCAGGCGCCCGTGGAAGCCCGGCTCACCCATGCCCTGGTCAAGGGAATCGACGCCTTCATCGAACTGGATGCCGAGGAAGCCCGCCTCAAGCTCGGACGCCCCCTCGCGGTGATCGAAGGACCCCTGATGGCGGGGATGAACGTCGTCGGCGACCTCTTCGGTGCCGGCAAGATGTTCCTGCCGCAGGTGGTGAAGTCGGCCCGCGTGATGAAGAAGGCCGTCGCCCACCTGACCCCCTTCATGGAGGCCGAGAAGCGCGCCGCCGAAGCCGCCGGCGCCGCCGTGCGCCCCGCGGGACGCATCCTCCTCGCCACCGTCAAGGGCGACGTCCACGACATCGGCAAGAACATCGTCGGCGTCGTCCTGGGCTGTAACAACTACGAGGTCATCGACCTCGGCGTCATGGTGCCCTGCGACCGCATCCTCGCCGCGGCGCGCGAGAAGAACGTCGACATCATCGGCCTCAGCGGCTTGATCACGCCGTCGCTGGACGAGATGACCCACGTCGCCCGCGAGATGGAACGTCTCGGTCTCCGCCTGCCACTCCTCATCGGCGGCGCCACCACCAGCCGCGCCCACACCGCGGTGAAGATCGCCCCGGGTTACCGTGAACCGGTGGTGCATGTCCTCGATGCCAGCCGCGCCGTCCCGGTGGTCAGCGCCCTGCTCAGCGCCACCGAACGGGATGGCTTCGTCGCGGGCATCGGCGAGCAATACCAGCGTCTTCGCGAGCAGCATGCCGGCCAGCGCGCGCGACTGCTCCCCCTCGAACTCGCCCGCAGCAAGGCACCGCGACTGGAGTTCACGGACCTCCCCGTGCCCACCCTCACCAGCCTGCAGGTGCTCGACTCCGCCGGACCCGCTCCGACGGTTTCCATCGCCGACCTCGTGCCGCTCATCGACTGGTCGCCCTTCTTCCACGCGTGGGAGCTGCGCGGCCGGTATCCCTCCATTCTCAACCACCCGCGCCACGGCGATGAGGCGCGCAAGCTCTTCGCCGACGCCCAGGAGCTGCTGGCCCGCCTGGAGAAGGAGAAGCTCCTGCGGCTCCGGGCTGTTTACGGGCTCTTCCCCGCCAACCGGGTCGGAGACGATGTGGAGGTCTACACCGACGCCACGCGCACGACGGTCCGCCTCTGCTTCCACTTCCTCCGACAGCAACTCGTCAAGGATGAGGGACAGGCGAACCTGTGCCTGGCGGACTTCGTGGCCCCGAGGCCCGCTCCCGACTTCATCGGCGGATTCGCAGTCACCTCGGGCCACCACCTCAAGGAGTTGGTCGACACGTTCAAGGCCGGGCACGACGATTACAACGCGATCCTGGCCGAGGCACTCGCCGACCGCCTGGCCGAGGCGTTCGCGGAGTTTCTCCATCGCCGGGTTCGACTCGAATGGGGCTACGGCGCTGCCGAGAACCTGTCGACGGAGGACCTCATCGAGGAACGGTACCGCGGCATCCGCCCGGCAGCCGGGTACCCCGCCAGCCCCGACCACACCGAGAAAGGCGCGCTCTGGGAGCTGCTCGACGCCGAGCAACAGACGGGGATCACCCTGACCGAGAGTTATGCCATGTGGCCGGGTTCGAGCGTCAGCGGCCTCTACTTCGCGCATCCGGGCTCAAAGTACTTCGCCGTAGGCAAGCTCGGGGTCGACCAACTGCAGGACTACGCGCAGCGCAAGGGCCTGACCCAGGCCGAATGCGAACGCTGGCTGGGCCCGTGGCTGAACTACGATCCCGCTTGAGAGACGGTCAGGCCTCCACCCCGGCCGGCACCGGCAGCAACCGCCAGCTCCCCACCGGCAGGTCCCCCAATGAGTACTCCCCGAACGTGGGCCGATGAAGCCGCAGGACCCGCAGGCCCACGCTCTCGAACATGCGCTTCACCTGGTGGTACCGGCCCTCAGTGATCCGGAGCGTCGCGGAGCCCGGTCCGTGGAACTCGACGCGGGCCGGAGCACACGGACGGTCCTCGCCATCGAGCCGCAGCATCCCGGAGGCGAACAGCTCCGCCAGACCCGCCCGGGGTGTGCCTTCGAAACCGACCTCGTAGACCTTCTCGACATGGTGCCGCGGGGAGGTCAACCGGTGGACCAGCACCCCGAGGTCGGTCACCAGCAGCAGCCCGGTGGTGTCCCGGTCAAGACGACCCACGGTCGCCACGGGTGGGTTCCGTTCGGACCACCGGGGCGGCAGCAGCTCGAACACCGTCCGCCCCTCGCCGTCACTACGGGTGCAAACCACTCCCGCAGGCTTGTGCAGCATCGCGAGCAGGCCGTCCGGCGCCTCCACCGCCTCGCCGTCGATGCTCACCCGGTGGGGATCGACCCGGGTGTCGAGGTGCTTGACCGTCAGCACGGTGCCCTCAAGGGTGACCCGCCCCGCCTTCAGCCAGGCGGCCGCTTCCCGGCGCGAGGCGTAGCCGTAGCGGGACAGGAGTTGATCGACTCTCAAACCGCGCGAGGTGGATCCGGACACGGGTGGAGCCTAGCCGCACCCGGCCCGGGCACCAAGCCAGGGCTTACAAGCCGGGGCTTACTTGCCGGTGATGTAGTACCTGGCCACGTACTCCTGGACCATCCGCCAGGTGGTGTACTTCGGGGCCAACGTCGCGAGCGCGCGACGGATCTTCTTGATCCATTGCCGCGGCAGGCCCGCGGCATCCCGGTTGTAGAAGCACGGGATCACGTCCTCGGTGAGCGCACGGTACAGGTTCTCACTATCGACCTGGTCCTGTTCCGCCACGGTGGCGGGGTGGGAGTCGTCACCGATGGAAAACCCGTTCGTGCCGTCGAAACCCTCCCGCCACCAACCGTCCAGGATGCTCAGGTTCAGGCAGCCGTGGGTGGTGGTTTTCATCCCGCTGGTGCCGGAGGCCTCCAGGGGACGGCGCGGGTTGTTGAGCCAGATGTCGCAGCCGCTGGTCATCTGCCGGGCGACGTGGATGTCGTAGTTCTCGAGGAAGACCAGGCGTCCCTTCAAATCGCTGTGCTGGCTCAGGTGGATGATCTTCTGGATGTAGCTCTTCCCGGCGTCGTCCCGGGGATGCGCCTTGCCGGCGAAGA
>JBBQML010000003.1:0-24471 GCA_038328885.1 Verrucomicrobiota bacterium
CGCACCTCCGGCAGGAACAACGCCCAATTCGCCCCCAACCGGAACGGCACCTGGGCAATCTGCAACCGCCCCACGAGCGAATGGTCACCGGTCAATCGGGTGGTCACCGCCACCCCCGCGCAGATCAGGGCGATGACCACCGTGGCGACCCCGACGGCCGCCGCGCTCGCCGCGGCGCCGCTCAGGGGCGGAGCCTGCCCCGTCCGGACCCTCGTCACCGCCTCGTCGTGCGCCCCCACCCGTGGCCGGGGGAGCGCACTTTCACGGAAACGGGGATCTTCCGGCGCGCCTTGGAACGAGGTGAGAAGCTGCCGCGCCCGCGCCATGTCGTCCTCCCCATGAACCCAAACCGCCCAGCGCCGGCCATCATCGAGTTCCACCAGGTTCGGAATGCCGTTCGCCACGAGCAGGCCACTGGCCCGCGTCGCGTGAGCTTCGGTGTCGAGGTATCCTATCAGTCGCATCCGCTTGGCTCCGACAGCAGCGCCAGCCCCAGACCATACGGCCGCCCCGCGTCGGGCCAAGCGGGAAGTGGTTCCCCACGGAACGGCCCGTGCATCCACAGGTTGTCGGTGCGGTGGACCGTACCAACGCGGCGGCACGCCTTGGAGTGCGCCGAGGAGCCCGGCGAGGCGGCGCTTTGGTATCCGGTCACCCACAACTTCTGGATGCACCGCGGAACGGCAGTGCTTTCCCCGCCCCGCTCCTCTCGAGACCGAATCCTCCACGGCCCCGCAGTCCGGCGCACCCGGCGGTGCCCACCACCCCGCTCATCATCGATCAGAAAGTCTTATCCAAATGATATCACGGTGCCCCCCGCCACCTGCCCCCAGCGGGTTTTGCCGGTTGACGGTCAAACTTGGCGGTTCGTAAGGTTTGAACGCGGGTAGCGGTCCTTATTATTTGGGGACCGAACCCGTCCCTGCTTATGATCGAAGGTTACTGCGTAAAGTGCAAAGCCAAGCGTCCCATCGCGGACGCGGTGGAGGAGCAGATGAAGAACGGCCGCAAAGCCGTCAAGGGCAAGTGCCCCATCTGCGGCGTGGTGATGTTCAAGATCCTGGGTGGGAAGGCAGCCGTACCTCCGGTGGATCCAGGACCGACTCCCGTGCCGGACGCCGTCCCGAACCCCGCTCCCGTTCCCGATCCCGTTCCTCCTCCAGCCCCGGATCCGGTCCCGGCGCCTGACGGCGCTCCCCAGCCATCTCCCGATTTTCCCGGTTAACTCGAGGTCGACTGCGCGTATGTCCGCCCAACTGGCCTACGTCATCCTGACCCCTCACTCCCTGCTAAAATCCCGCACGGGAGGGATCTTCGCCCGGTTGATCACCCGGACCGGGCTGGAACTGGTGGCCGCCCGGATGTTCGCGCCGGATCAGGTGTTGATCGACGAATACGCGGACCGAATCGTGTCGGCGGCGGATCCCCAGGACCGCCGGATTCAGGAACTGATCCGGGCGTACGTGGTGCGGAACCTCACCCCCCACCCCGGCACCGGCGAGCGACGCCGGGTCATGGTGCTCCTTTTCCGTGGTGAGGATGCGGTCCGCAAGGTCCGGTCGGTGGTGGGCAGCTTCACCAGCAGCAGTCGTGGCGGCGAGACGATCCGGGATTCGTTCGGCGACCTCATCCTCGATGCCTACGGCGAGGTGCAGTATTTCGAGCCCGCGGTACTCGCCGCGCCCACCGCCGAGGAGGCGGCCCACAAACTCCGGATCTGGGCCCGGCATTCGGAGCGTTGCGGCGGGCTGCTGGAGAACGTCGTCCCCCACCCGCCGGGCGGGACCCCGGAACGGACGCTCGTGTTGATCAAGCCGGACAATTTTCGCTTTCCCTCCGGCCGACCGGGGAACGTCATCGATTTCTTCTCCCGGACCGGGCTCTACATCGTGGCGATCAAGGTCCACCGCATGAGCGTTGCCGACGCGATGGAGTTCTACGGTCCGGTTCGCGAGATCCTCCGGACCCGGCTGACCGACCTGATCGGGCAGCGTGCCGCGGCAGCGGTGACCCGGGAGTTCGGGTTCGAGGTCCCGCCCGAGCTCGCTCATCAGCTCGGGGAGGTCCTGGGACCAACCTTCGGCGACAACCAGTTCGAGAACATCGTCCAGTTCATGTCCGGGCTCGCGCCCCGGAAGTGCCCACCCGAGAGGCGCGAGGAACCCGGCAGCGAGACGTGCGTCGCCTTGGTCTACGAGGGCCAGGATGCGGTGCGCAAAATCCGCGACGTGCTGGGGCCGACCGATCCCTCCCAAGCCCCGCCCGGCTCGATCCGGCGCGAGTTCGGGTCGAGTGTGATGGTCAATGCCGCGCATGCGAGCGACTCGGTGGACAACGCGCGCCGTGAGATGGCGATCATCCGTCTCGGGCAGGAGAACAGCTTCCGTCGGGTCGTGCAGGACTGCTACGGTCCGGACCTCTGAAGGTCGCCCCGCGGTGCCGCCGGGGATCAACACGCGACCGGACCGGAGGAATCCACGATGCCCGGCAAAGCCCCCAAGCGCTCCCCGGCCCGTAAACGGGCCAAGGTCCTCCCCCCGCCATCCGCGCCCGAACTGGGCGACCGGGAAACAGACCCGGAGAAGGACGCCGCACCGCCCAGCCCCGCTTCGGAACCCGCGGCGACCACCGGTGCGATGCCGGTGACGGGGCTGGCGCCGGTGGTGCTGCGGACGCAGGGCGGGATCGAGTGCCGGATGACCGGACTGCACGAGCTGTTCCGTCTGAGCAGTTCGTGGTCCTCGGTGGTCAGTAACCGGCAGCGATTCACGAGCGATTCGTTGAAGCAACTCCGTGACCAGAGCCGCGCGCATCTCGCCAGGATGGGGGTGACGGACGAGTTCCTGAAGGAGGCCGCGAACCGCGGAGTGATCGAGGTCGAGATTCCGTACGTCACCGAGACGCAGGGTTGGGAACGACGGATCATGCCGTGGGAAAGCCTGCTTTCCCTCGCGACGAAGGATTTCCGCGGCGACCGCCATCTCTGCGTCGTCCGATACCTTCGCCCCGAGGAACCACCGCCGGCGCCCTCGGGACCACCCCAACGGGGATTGCTCGTCTCCAGCGCCCCGGGACGACTCGGCGAGAGTTACAGCTTCGACGACGAACTGCGCCTCGTGGCATCGGCACTCCAGCCCGACCTCCCCACCACCCAGATTCAACAGCTGACCGACCCGACCGAGGCACAGCTCGCCCGGACCGTGGAGAGCTTCCGACCCGATCTGCTGCACCTCACGGGCATCGATGCGCACCAAGGGGCGACGCTGCTAGGGCTGGAGCGGGACAACCGGCGCCGGGATGGCTTTTACCTCGCGGGGGAAGCCTTTGCTCCCCGCTGTCTCGAAGCGTGGAGCATGAGCGAGCTGGTGACCGCTGGCGGGAGGTACCGCCCGCGCCTGGTGGCCTACAATACCTACTTCTCCGGCGCGCGGCTCGCCGCCATGGCCGTCGGCCGGGGTGCCGACGCGTCGATCGGATTCCAGGATTCCGTCGACGACACGGTCGCGGAGCGGTTCTTCACGGCCCTCTACACCCACTGGCGCCGCAACGGGTGGTCGGACCTGCTCCAGGCGTTCTTCTCGGCGCGGACCGAACTGGCCGAGGCCGCGCGCCTGCTGCCATCGGAGCGCCAGGGCGGGGATGTCGTCCTCTGGACGGCGCGCAGCCTGCTCGCGGGAACCACCGCCCCGGTCCAACCCCTCGCACCGCCGCATCCGCAACCGTCCCAAATCCCGGTCCCGGTCCCGGTCCAGAGCCCGACGCCGATTCCCACCGGCGGAGCCCCTGCCCCTGCCCCTGCCCCTGCGCCGACGGCGGCCGGGGGTCCGACCGCCGTGCCGGTGCCGCCGGCCGCGACAGCAGGAGGCCGCGCGACCGCCCCGGCCGCCACCCCTGCCCCCGGCGCAGGCCCGACCGCAGCGCCGGGGGCGGTCCCGAGCCACCCGGGTTCGTGGATCGAGATCGAGATCCGTCCGCGACAGCGGCTGAACTACTCACTTCTGCACAACGATCGATCCCCGTTTCAGAGCTTCCTGATCCGGAAATTCAACGCCGAGCTGCAGCCCGTCGTGGAGATCGACATCCAGTTGCACGCGGGCGACACCCTCATTCCTTTCCGGGCGCATCGTCGACTGCGGGAGATGGTCACCGATCTGACCAGCAGCGACGTGCGTCTGCCATTGGTGGCGAATTTCTTTCACCAACTGCGCGAGAGCGTGCACACCACCATGGCGGTGGAGGTCAGATGCGAGGGGTACATCCTCCACCGCGATAGCTACCGCGTCACCCTGCTACCCGCGGACGAATGGACCGACGACGACCTCGACCGCCAATGGCTGCCGTCGTTCGTCCTGCCCCGGGACCCGGTCATCCGCCGGGTCATCGAGGCGGCCTCGGCCTATCTGCGGGCCATCGCCGACGACAGCAGCCGCGGGTTCGACGGTTACCAGCGGGTGGCGCCGGACGGACGGGACGAGGAGGGTGCGGTGGACCTGCAAGTCCGGGCGATCTGGGCGGCGTTGCTGTACGAGTCGCCCCTGAGCTACATCAACCCACCGCCGACCTACACGCCCGGCGCCCAGCGGGTGCGGACGCCGGCGCAGATGTTCGAGGGCCGGCACGGCACGTGCCTCGACCTGGCGCTCCTGTTCGCCGCGTGCCTGGAGTACATCGGGTTGATGCCGGTAATCTTCCTGATCCAGGGGCACGCGTTCCCGGGCTACTGGCGTTCCGAACAGGCCTGGAGCCGGTGGCTGCGGATCGGTACGGGCAACGACACGGAGGAGGTGTCGCAGATCGACGCCCCCGGCGCGAAGCACGTGTCCCGCCTCGCCAACCGCTGGGTCTTCGGCCGCGAGTCCTTCGCGGAAATCGTGCCGCTCCTGCAGGACGGCGGTCTGGTGCCCGTCGAGTCCACCGACCTCACGCGGGGCGGTTCGTTCGCGGGCGCGCTGGAGACCGGGTTCCGGAACCTGGCGACCGGCTGGAACTTCGACGCCCTGATCGATCTCCAATCCGCCCGCGCGGCCAACGTCACACCGCTTCCGCTGTTCGACCTTGCCCTGACCAACCGCGACCGCACGCCCTGAACCGCCGCCACCGTCCCCACCGACCTCATGATCGCGACCGCCATGCCTGCGGATGACCAAGCCCTGCGGGAACGCATCCGCGACGCCTTCACCGATTTCGGCCTCGAACCCATGGACCGGTTCCGCGCGAACCCGGGCGCGACGGGCACGCCTTCGGTGATGCGGCGCGCGGGAACGGTGCGGCCGCCGATCGAGCAGGTGGATACGCTGACCCTGCTGCGCAGCCCGGACGGGGTGCTTCGCTGGGAGACAGGCACCCCCTCCCTGGTGAGCGCGGCCCAACCCCGGCGCGCCGGCCGCGCCGCGCTGCCCGCCGGCCAGATCGTCGAGCAGTTCGTCTTCGCCCGGATCCCCCCCAACCAGGTGGGCGTGCTGATGGAAAAACTCGACCGCCGGCTGACCCCCAACGGGGTCGGTCCGGCAACCGCGGGGGCACCGGATCCGCGGTTGCGGCGGTGGGACGGCACGAAGCTGGTGCCGTTCCGGGGTGCCGACGCCGCCGGGCGCAAGGTGCTGCTGTTCGTCCACGGCACCTTCAGCAACTGCGACAACCTGTTCGAGGAGATGAGCCTGGCCGAGAACCAGGGCGGGAACAACCTGCTCGGGCGGGCACAGACTCGCTACGACCACCTCCTGACCTTCGACCATCCGACCGTCGGTTGCAGCCCGGTGATGAACGCCTTCGACCTCGCCGCGCTGCTCCGTCCGGCGCCCGCGTCGGTGGATGTGGTCTGCCACAGCCGGGGCGGGCTCGTGGTGCGGTGGTTCCTGGAGGCGTTCGCCGATCCGCGGATGAAGCGCCGCGCCGTGCTCGTGGCCACCACCATCGCCGGCACCAGCCTCGCCGCCCCGCCGCGGCAGAAGGCCGCGTTCCAATACCTCACCAACGTGGGCGACACCCTTGGCCGGTTGCTCGGACTCGGGATGGCCCACCCGTTCCTCGCCGCTGCGGGCACCCTCATGTCGATCCTGACCTCGATCACCAAGGCCGCCGCGAACACCCCGATCCTCGACGCCGGGATGGCACTCTTCCCCGGGTTCCAGGGCCAGTCGCGGGTGGGAAACAACCCGGAACTGCTACGACTCCGCGCGAACACCGGCGGCGCGGGCGGGAAGTACTTCGCCGTCACGTCGGACTTCCAGCCGCGGGATCCCGGCTGGGATTTCCTGCAGTACTTCTCAAAGCCGATGCTGCGGGTGGCCAACGCCGGTGCGGACCTCCTCTTCGACGGCCCCAACGATCTCGTGGTGGACACGGTCTCCATGACCGACCTGGCCGACCAAACCCAGCTTTCGGGGAAGGACGTGAAGGCGTTCCCCACCAATGACACGGTGTATCACACGAACTATTTCCGTCAGACCGGCACGCTCGCGTTCATCCGTGAAAAATTGGAGTTCGACTGAGCGGCACCCGGCGCAGGCCGGTCATCTGCCATCGCCAGGATCGCTTGCCTGCCCTGAGCCGTGATCCATGAATCGTCCCGTGGCTCGAACCGCGCTCATCACCGGATGCCTGATGTCACGGTTGGCAGCCTGTTCAAAAAGCCCTCTTGTCTCGTAGTCGCCGTGGTGACAGGGCGCATTCATTGGCTTTTCGGGGTTCCTTTGCGTTGTTCCGGGCGGCTGTCAGTCCTTTTCAACGGGCTGCTGACCTCCGCCTTGGTCAGAACAGCCTATCCCTGATTCGAAGGCGGACTCGCGTGGCTTCCTCGCCCCAGGAGCCCAGGGGCACGCTGCGGAAATTGTGCCCCGAGCACCTCCAGACCTTCGACAATTCAGAATGCTTCACGGTTGATGGATTCTCACGCTTCCCCCGCGCCCGCGGCCGGGTTGCACGCTGCCATCGTCAATCACGCTCTGCTTGACTGCGGCGTAGGTCGCCTCGTCCCAGCCAAGGTCCAGGCGCAGGGATTGGTTGCCGCTCGATCCGCCCAGGGACCCGAGTCGGTCGAGGAACCGGGCCCTCTGCTCGGGCGTCACCGCGACCCTCGCGATCTCCATCGTCGGCGTCGCCTCTTGGGGCCCCTCCTCAGGTTCCAGAATTCGCGAGGGTGGCGGGTCGTTGGCCGACACCACCCCAGAAACGGGTGCGGGTGGGCGACCGACCAGGGTGAGTGCCCGCCCCCCGAGAAGCGCGTAATCCGTCGGGGTGCAGGTGAGGACGATCACCTGCAGGCCGCGATTCGACGCGAGGAAGAGCATGTCCTGCAGGCGGGCGACGCGATCGGGGTCGGAGTACGCGAAGGCGTCGTCGAGAACGATGGGCAGGCATCCGCCGTGGCTTTCGGCCAGAACCTCGGCCATGGCCAACCGGACGGCCACGGCGGTCTGCTCCTTTGCGCCACCGCTCAAACGCTCGAACTCGAAAGAACTCCCAGCCCAGTGCGGGCGGGTCAGGCGCAGGTCTCCGAAGGTCTCATCGGAAAAACCGAGCTGCGCGGCCGCGCCCGGGCCAAAGAGACATTGAAGGTATCCGGACACCTTCTCCTGCAGGGGGCGGGTCAACTGGTCCGCCAGCGCCTGCCGCTCCTCGCCGAACAACTGAGAAAGCAGGCGGATGGCCTCCGCGTGTCGCTGAACGCCCTCGTGCTTAAGCCGGGCGGAGCGAACGCGCGCTTCCGCCGCGTTCAGGGCGCCGCGCGGGTCCTCCCCACCCTGGGCTTGCAGCGTCGCCAAGTCGGCGGCGATCCGTTCCCGCTGTTGGCCAAGCGCCTTGTCCGTCTCCTCGCGCGCCGCTTTCAAGCGCCGCAGTCTTTGCTCCAGGATGTCGGGTTGAAGTGCGGAAAGCTCGCTGCGGGTGGTCTCCCATTCACCACGAACCTGCCGGGCCTGCCGCCCCGCCTCCTGCAGCGCCAGGGCGACGGTTGGTTCGGTTCCGTGCTGTTGCTCGACGAAAACCAGGCGTGCGCCGACCTGTGCCAATTCCTGGTCCTGGACGCTGATCCGGGTCCTGGCCTGGCTGAGTTTCTCCTCCGCCTTCTGCTGCTCCTGGAAGGCCAGATCGCGGGCCGCCCGTTCCGAGCGCTCATCGGCCTCGGCCCTGCGGAGGATTTCGCGGCCATCCGTTTCCCAGCCCGGAGCGGCGTCGGCCTCCGGTTCCCGGGGTGCGTCTGGCACCAGGGCTCGGAGGCGCAGGATCTCGGCGTCGCTCTGGGCCAGACGTTGCGTGACGTCCAGCAGTCGCGGCTCGATCCGATCAGCCTGCATGCCCTCGAGTTTGGCCGCGATCTGCTTCAGTTCGCCTCCGATCAAATCACGCTCCAGGGCGGCGGTGGCGCCGGCTTCGACAGTGGGCACCCCCAACCGGTCCAATTCGGCCTGCAGTTCCGCTTTGGCGTCGGCTTCCTTCTGGCGCGCTTCAACCAGGCTGTTGCCACCTCCGGGCAGGATCCGCAGCCGAACCGCGGCCCCGATGGCCAGTTCAGCCTCCTCGATGAAGATCCGGCGCTCGCCCGGCAACAGGCTCCGGCCGGCGGCGACCACCGGTTGGTCGGACGCCACAAGTTCCACCCCTGCCGCCATGGCCTCCAAGGCGGCCCGCGCGGTGGCGCACTCGCCCTGGAGTTTCTGGAGGCGGCGCAGCGACTTCGGGTCGACCGCCGGCAATCGGGCCAACCGGTTGGTGAGCTCCTCTTTGTCGCTTCGCAGTTGGGTGGCCCGGCGCTGCTGGGTGGAGAGTTCGGCTTGCTCCGAGCGCGCGTTCCGGCGGGCTACCCAGGCGGCGATAAGATCCGAACGCAGTCGGGCTGCACGGGCCGCCTCGAGGGCGGCATTGTGGCGGCCTTCCGCCGCCGATAGGTCCAGTTTCCGCGCGCTCAGGGTCGCTTCGTGCTCCTGGACGGTGGCGCGCAGGGGAGCGAGTTCGCGACTCCGGTTCTCCGCCTCGGTGCGCAACCTCAGGGTCAGGGCCTGGATCTCACGGACTTCGCCCAGGGAGCGTTCCGCGTTCTGGAGAGAGCCGGCCTGGGCCGTCTCCTTCTGGCGGAGGCCGGCCACGACCTGGAGTTTTGTCTCTGTTTCCGTCTCCTCAGCCTGCTGGCGCCTGAGGCTCTCCTCGGCGGTGGCCACGTGGCACCGGGCTTGCGCCAGCGAGGCGGCGGTCTCCTCCAATCGCTGCCAGCGGGCGCGGGCCAAGGCAGCCTCCGACTCGACCCGGGCCAGAACCTCCTCCGCCAGGGCGAGGGCGGAGCCGGCCTTGGGACGGCCGTTCTGGTTGAAGACCTGTGCGGCGACCTCCGCGAAGCGCCGGGCCACCCGGTCATCGAGGTCGGACTGCATCACGCCGGCGCCGCCCAGGTCCTGCAATCGCTTGAGGAGGGCGGCGTGCTGGTCGCTCGATTTCTCACAAGGGTCCTGGCCCGATCCGCCCTGCCAGACCCAGAGGTGGGCCCATTGCCCGGTCATCGCTCTGCCGGTGAGGCTGGGTTCGACTCCCAGAATCCTGGCCAACTCCGTCTCGGCCGTCTCCCCCGAGATCGCAGCGGTGTCGGAGGCGGCCAGGGAAACGGTGCCGTTGGTTCCAAAGCGCTTGGCCAGGTGGTAGGTCCTGCCAGAGGACTCGAATCCCAATTCCACCTCCGGGTGGCCCAGCAACGGCTGGGACTGCATATCCCGATGTTCCTGGGTGTTCCCTTTCGCCTTCAGGAAAAGCACCCGATGAATCGCCTCGATGAGCGTGCTCTTGCCGCTCTCGTTCGGGCCGCCGATCAGGGTGCGATCGCGGTCGAAGTCCACCCGGAGTTCCCGGTGGACGCGGTAGTTTCGCAGAGTGACCGAGAGGAGTCGCATGGCGGCAAAAAGCGGGGTCAGTGTGGCAGGCAGGAGAGGTGGAGCTCGCGCAGGGCCTGGCGGGCCACCTGGGCGGCTTCCCCGGTGCCGGCAGTCAGCGCGCTCAGTCGCGCAGCCACCCGGGCCACGAGCGGATCGCCGGCCCGGCGGGTGAGGGTGTCCAGTTCCGACGCCGAGGGGGCGAGCTCGACTTCGTTCTCGACCCTCAGACGGATCAGACGGGCCTCCCAGGATTCCAGGGCCTGTTCGAGCCGGGCGAAAGCCTCCAGGCCCAGGGCACCGCGCAATCGCACCCGAAGCAGGTCCCGGTTCACCCGTTGCCCCACCAGCTCATCGACCCGCCCCAACAGCAGACCGAGGCTGGCGTCGTCGGTGAATTCCCACTCCAGTTCGTTCCATCCGATGGCGGACGTCCGGAGTTTCTGAACGGATGGCGCGCGCCCACGTTCCACATCGACCAGCAGCACGTTGCCAGGGTCGTGGTCCCCGCCTTTCAGGAAGCGGTCGTGCTCCGGTGTGCCGGAATACCACGCGGCTCGGGACACCAACTTGCTCCCGTGCCAGTCGCCCAGCGCCACGTAGTCGAACGCCTCGGGTGGCAGGCGGGTCAGGTCGATCTGGTTCTGGGATTCACCGTCGGCGTCCTCGTCATCGGAGAACGACCCGAAGTTCAGGACGCTGCCATGGGCTAACACGACCCGCGGCAAGGCCGGATCCCAGGACCCTCCCACGGGAAGCGCGCGGAGCCAGAAGGTCGGATCCACCGGCTCATGCCGTTGCAGCAAGGGACAGGGAAAGAGGACGGCACCTGGCACCTCAACCGGTTGTCGATCCAGCAGGACGCGGAGGTTTGGAGCCAGTTCGGCGGATTGGCGGCGGAAGAAATCCTGTTCCCAAAGGCTCCCCCCGCCGCCGTGGTCGTGGTTGCCCGGGATGGCGTAGACCGGCACTCCCAATTGGCCTATGGCCCCGCAGGCGGCGGCCACCGCTGCGGGCGTGGGCTGGGGCGAATCGAAGAGATCCCCCGCCACCACGATGAACTGCGCGCCGTGGTCGCGGCTCAGTTGCCCGATGCGGCGCAGGACGTCGATCCGCTCATTGAGCAGGAGGGCACGCTTGTGCGAATCCTCCACCCCGGCGAAGGGCTTCCCCAACTGCCAGTCGGCGGTGTGCAAAAACCGGGTCATGAGGTTCGCTGTGGCAGAGGGTTGTCCTGAGGTTCGCGCGCCGGGACGCCGGGTTCGGGTCCGGGTTCGGAGGCGCCGCCCATGGGATTTTCGACGTCCCAGCACCGCCGAAGGGCTATGAAGTAGAGCACGCAACGCGTGACCGGTCGCCGGAAGATGCGCTCGAGGGCGGCGCCGTACAGGCGGAGCTGGCTCGCATGTTCGTGGGCACGGGCGGGCAGGTCAGCCTCGGAGATCCTGTCCGTCTTGAAGTCCACGACCCACATCTCTTGCGGCAGGAGCACCGCCAGGTCGACCGCGCCCTGCACCACGATGAGATCATCGTCGCCCTCGGTGGTGGTGAAGCGATGCGCGTAAGGGGGCAGTTCCGCGGGGGAGAACGCGGCGGTGAACGGCAGTTCGCGCCGGACACTGGTGGCGTGTTCGCGGATGGCGGCGCCGAGCCCTGTCCCCCAGAAACCAAGGATGGACGCGAGGTTCAGTGAGCCGGCCTCGGCACCCGTGAGTATGCGCCTGGACACCAGACGTTCCAATTCGGCCCCCAGGTCAGCTTCCGAGGCGGTGCGGGCAAGGTCCACGTGCTGGAAGAACACATGGTGGGCCGTGCCAATCTCGGTGGCCGACAGTCCTCCGGGCAGCGCCGGTGCCGCGGAACGGAATTCCCGCCGGGGTTGCCACGGCGCCGCAGCTTCCTCGTCGGGTTCCATCCCCAAGCGCCGCAAGGCGCTGGCGGACGTCTTGGCTGGTATGCCGGTGGCCGCCTCATGCGGGTAGCGCCAACCAAAGAGTGCCAGTTGAGCGTCGGTGACCGACGTGGGTGAGGGTTCGAGCGAGGCAGGCCCCGCCGACGCAGCCTCAGCCAAGGGGTGGGTCGTGGTGCCGGAGTACGTCCGCCAACGGAGCCGGGCGGCGGTCGTTCCCGATGGCAAGAGCACCTCCCCGCACCCGGCGCGCCAATCGATCCCTTCCCCCAGCCACCTGCCGATCCACTCGCAGTAACTGCGGGCCCGGGCGACACCGATGGCAGGCGGCAGGGACATCCGGCTCTGCCACGCCTTGCTGTCCGGTTTAAAGCTCCCCACGAGCAACAGCGTGTCGCGCGCCCGGGTGACCGCGACGTAGAACAGACGGAGTTCCTCCGCGAGGGAAGCGAGCTTCTCCTCCCGTTTGGCCTGCCAGAGCATGAGGCTGTCATTGCGCCGCTGCGCCTGAAGGTCGACGACCTGCGGGGCCAAGCCCCAACGGCGGGAGAGGAGGATGGGGGCTTTCAGCTCAGGCGATTGAAACGCCGCCCCAATCCCGGCCAGGACGACGACCGGAAACTCGAGACCCTTGCTCTTGTGGATGGACAGCAGTTGCACCGCCTCCACCTGCCGCGCGGGCAGTGGTTCGATCTCCCGACCCGCCGCCTTCTGCTCGTCGAGAAACCGCAGGAACCGGAACAAACCCTGACGTTGGAGGGGATCGTAACGACGGGCGAGGTCGAGAAACCGCCGCACGTTCGCCACCCGGTCCGGCCCGTCGGCCAGGGTGAAAAGGAATGCCTCGTAGCGCGTCTCGGCCAAGACCGTCTCCAGGACGCAGGTCAGGGAGGTCATCAGGGCCAGACGCCGCCACCGGGTGAGGTTGGCAATGAAGGCGCGCACCTTCTCCCCTGTCTCGCCGGATTCCCGGGCGGCGGCTTCCAGCCGGTCCCAGGCTCCCGATCCCCTGCCGTCCGAATGCAGTTGCACCAACTCCTCCAGCGTCCATCCGACCAGCGGGGATCGAAGGACCGCGAAAAGCGGGATGTCCTGACGGGGGTTGTCGAGGATGCGGAGCAAGGCCGCGAGGTCGGAGGCTTCGAGGGTCTCGAGGAAATCGCCCTGCTCCACCGCCAGGGGAATTCCGAGACGGCGGAACTCGCGCAGGAACGAGGCGGAGCGACCGGTCACCGAGCGCATGAGCAGACCGACGTCGCTCCACTGCATCCGGCGGAAGCAGTTCACGCGCCCGTCGAACACCTCATGCTGGCCGTCCATGAGCTCGCGTAAACGAGCCGCGGCGACGTGCGCCTGCCGCTCGAGGCTGAGCAGATCCCCCCATCCACCGTCGTCCTCCTCGGATTCCTCAGGCTGGGCGTCGGGCTGGGCGTCCGGCTTCTCATCAAGAACCAGGTGTAGTTCGACGCGGCAGCCAGGTTCGGGCCACGCACCACACGGTTGGCTTTCCGTGGGTGGGTTGAGTGAAAGGGCCGATCGCTTGTCCGGGAGAGCGAAGGCCAGTCGTTCTCCAGGCCCGTAGCCCACCCCCCCGAGACGCGGGGCCATGAGGCACCCGAAGAGGTCGTTCACGAACGCGAGGATCGCCTCCCGGCTGCGGAAGTTCTCGGTCAGGGGAAGGACCTGGTGGTGTTCCCTGCCTTCCCAGGCCTCCGCGTGTTCGCGGAACAACTCGGGCGCGGCCATCCGGAACCGGTAGATGCTCTGCTTGACGTCCCCGACCATGAACAGGTTTGCGCGCTCGCCACCGCGGGCGAGAGCGCGGAGGAGAGCGTCCTGGGCTGCGTTGATGTCCTGGCACTCGTCCACGAAGACGTGGTCCAGGCGTTCGCGCCATTGGTCGGCGACGATTGTGGCCTGACCACCGTCCTCTACGAGCAACCGGAGCGCGAGTTGCTCCAGGTCGGCGAAATCGATGCCACCCAGGGCGCGCTTGGCGGACGCAAACTCGGAGGCGAAATCCCTGGCGAGCTCAAGGAGGCTGCGCATCGGGCCGCGCGCGCGGGCCCATTCCTCATCGAGGGGGTCGAACTCCGCCGCGGGGTGCCAGGACCGGAGTTGGGCGGCCTCCTCGAAAAAGTCCTCGAGCTGTTCCCTCGCCGCGCCGGTGCCGCGTACCCAGATCTCCTTGCCACCCAGTTCGGTCGCCCGCTCCAGGAGGCTGGTGAGATCGTCCGCCGGGGTTTCGGAACTGAGGGCTGCCAATCGGGCGGCAAAAGCCGGCAGCAGGGACTCGAGGTTTCGGATGGCTTGGGCGGTGGGGCTCTTTCCGCCATAACCCCTGACAGACTGCAACGCCTGGAGAGCGCGGGGAATCTGCGCCTGCGCGAGCGGGGCGGATTCGCGCACCCACGCCGCGGTGATCTCCCGGCGACGCTCCCGCCACAGCCCGGGCGAATCCGCAGCGAAGAAGTCCAGTTGCTGCTGGAGGAGGGCCTCGGCCTGCGGCTGAGTGACGAAGAACCGGTGGGTCCTGAGGATGAGCTCACCCAACCGTTCACCGCTGCCGCCGCAGTACTTCTCGGCGAGCGCCTGCGTCCCGGTCCCCGCGGCGATGGCGACCGTGATGACCTGACGTACGGTGCTGCGGGCCAACGGGACTGCCACCGACTCGTCGAGCACGACCACGCCCGGGTCCAGGCCCAGGTCTGCGAAATGGGCGCGGAGCAGTTCCAGGCAGAACGCGTGGATGGTCGAGATGTGGGCGCCTTCCAGGAGGAGGAGTTGGCGCTGCAGACGTTCCGCGTGCGGTTCGGCGGCGGCGCGTTCCCGCAGGGCCTCGCGCAGGCGCTGCTTCATCTCGGCCGCCGCGGCGTTGGTGAACGTGACCACCAGGAGGCGGTCGACCTCGACGCCTTCCTCGGCCACGAGTCGGAGGCATCGGTTTATCAGCGTGGCGGTCTTGCCCGTGCCGGCCCCGGCGGCCAGCAGAACCGCGCCTCTGGCTTCGATAGCCTGCTGCTGTTGCTCGGTGGGATGGCTCATCGGGCGGCTTGGCTCGGTTCAGTCCGCGTCGGCGGCTGGAGTCCCCGGGGCCTGGTCGCGCACGGCACCGGCCGGGGGTAGCGATCGGAAGTCATCCAACAAGGGTTCGAAGCGGCAGAGCGAACGGAAAAGGCAGTGGTCGCAGGCGGAGTCGTTGGCGCCAAACCGCACCGGGTGCACCGCGACGGTGCCATCCAGGATCTCGGAGGCATGTTGTTTGAGAAACCGCGTGGTGTTCTCCACCAGGGCACGGGAATCGTCCATACCCAGGAAGTGACCGGTTTTGAACTGTCGGGAACGGGCCCATCGGTGGGGTGGGTTCGCGGCCACGGAATCGAATTGTTCCAGCCATTGTTTGTCCCCGCGTCCCAGGTGCGTGAGTGAATCAAGGAACGCCGTGCGGCGTTCCTCCTCACTGTCAGACCGCGGGCTCGATCCCAGCCTGGGGGCGAGCGGGACGTAAAAAGCGCCGCCCGGGTACGCTTCGATCGACGCTCCCGCCCCGGGGCGGACGAGCCTCTTCAGCTCGGCGGACGTGGTCACGAAGGCTAGGTAGCCGAGCAACTGCAGTTCCAGCCCGTGTTCGAGCCTCGCCTTGCTCGGCGGCTTCGCCGTCGATTTGTAATCGAAGATCGCGAGCAGGAGGCGGCCACCGGAGAGTGTGCAGGCGTCGATCCGATCGATCCGACCCCTCAGCTTCAGCGTCCTCTGCCCGACGAGCTCGAGGTTCCAAGCCGGCGCCTGGCAGTCCGCGCCATCGCCGAAGGTGAACTCGGATAGGACCGGGTCGAGGGCACAGGTCTCCATCCAACGGATCAGTTGAGCGACCATCGCGGCAAGGCCCTCGACCTTCCGCCGCGTCTCCCAGGCGACCAACGGATCCTGGACGAGCGGGGCGAACTCGGGTCTCGCCAGTTGTGCTTCGCCGAGTCCTCGCACCCGGTCGCCTGCCTCCTCGGGTGACCACGATCGCCATCGACCTTTTTCCACCAGCGTCCCCTCATGGAACTCCTTGAGAATGGAGTGGAGCAGGGTACCCGTCCCCGCAGCATCCGCCTTGAACTCATCCCTTTTGTCGAGGCGCAGCCGCCTGGCCGCGAAGTGCCGGAATGGGCACATGGCAAAATCCTCCAGCGCGCTCACCGACGACACGAGGACGCCTCCCGGGTGGAGCGACTCGACGGCGTCGGGCCGGAGGAGGCGTCCTGACGCCCCCTCATCCGGTTTGAGTTGCACCCGCAGCCGGGCCGCATGACTCGCCATCGCCCCAGCCACGGCGGAGGTGTCGGGGGAAGGCGTCGCCGGTAGTGCGCGATCCCACCCGGGGCATTCGAACAGTTCGGAGAGCGAGCCGGCCTCGTCAGGCCGCGGGTTGCCGGAGAACGCCTTCAACCGACCGTCGAACGCCGTGATATCACCGGGCTCCGCAGCTTGATCAGGCTGGCACCCCACCAGGGCCAGGACGCGTTCGGCGACGGACGATCGCACCAGGGTTTTGCCATCGAAGCCCCGGCGCGACCACGCTACGCAGAGCCGTTCGCTGGAGCGGGTGCAGGCGATGTAGGCGTAATAGTTCTCCCGCGCCGCCTGCGGCAACGGACCCCACCCGAGGTCCACGCCACCTTCCGCCAGCACTTGCCGTTCGACCCGGTTCAGCAAGGCCGGCGAGGCCGGCGCCGCGGGAAAAACGCCCTCGTTCAAACCCAGCACGATCGTCAGCTTCGCCTCCGGCTGTCGGGCGCGGTCCACCGCCCCGACGAGCACCTGGTCCAAGGCTGGTGGAATGACGCCCAGCGTCAGTCGTGACAGGCCAGCCTCGGCGATGGTCACCCAGTCGCGGGCCGACAGTTCGGTATCGGCGAACGCGAGGGCGAGATCGTCGCACCACGCCCCGATCTGTTCCCACGCGGTATGGTGGATCGCCCGGTAGATCGGCGGCAGGTCCCCGGCCCCGACCTGCCACCGCTCGAGCGTCTGCGACACGTCCAGTCCGGACCAAAGGGTCCGGAGCGCTTCCGCCAGCGCTTTCCCGTCAACCTGCCGGGTCACCGACGCTTGGAAGTCGCGGAACGCAGCGGTCGGTTTCTCCAAAGTCTCCACCGCACCGATGGATAGCCCGGCTCTGGCGCGGTACTCCTCCAACCGCATCCACTCATCGCCATGAAGCCCGTTGCGGAGGACCGAGTTCTCCAGGTTGTCCACCAGCAGCGGGTTGTCGACGACGAGGCCGGTCTTCAGCGCACTCAACCAATCCTCGTGAGCCCAGCCCGACGCGGCCATGCGCAGGACGCTCCGCGTCAGTTCGGCCACGGGATGGTGGCCCATCGGCTCGCGGTGGTCGGCGAAGCACGGGATCCCATGCCGGCGAAACGCCCGCTGGAGGACGTCACCGTACCCTTCCATCCGGCGGACGATGATGCTGATCTCCCGGTAGCGGCCGTTCCCCTGGCGGACGTGGTGGTTGATGAGCCTTACCGCCAGCAGGGCCTCGGCCTCCGGGTCCGCGCATTCGACGAGATTGACGCCGCCGTGGCCGCCCTGCGGACCTGCTGACTCCGCTTGCGCACCGGTCCACGCTGACGCGAGGTGGCCAAGCGCTGGGGAATCCTTAAACCGAGGCGTCGCGCCCCCGGTCTCCGGCAAACGGCGCACGTGCGTGGCCAGGCCGAGGACCTGGATTCGATCGAGGCAACGCAGGTACGTCGCGGCCGTGACCCCCCAGAGCGAGGCGGAGCCCGAGGAGGCCGCGATCTGGCCGGGCAGAAGCGGGGCGGTCGGTGCGGGAACTCGTTCCAGGCAGAAGGCCAGCGTGGCGCTCTCGCATAAGGGCAGCAGTGCCGCGAGCAGGTCCATCTCCGGCAGGGTCATCTCCGCGAAGCCGTCCAGCCAAAGCCCGGCGCAGGTCGGCACCGGTCGGGCGCTCTTCCGCGCCTGCCCCAACGCCCCGGCGGCCAGGACCAGCAGATCATCCGGATCCCGCAGACGGTGTTCGTCCAGCCATTGCCGGTAGCCTTCGAGCAGCAGGGCGAGGTCGTGCAACTTGCCGGCCAGAGACGCCCCGGGCAGTCCGGGTGGTTGCAGCCTGCGCAGTTGTTCGGAGCTCACGCCACCGCATTGCAACTCGCGCAGTACCCGGCTGAGTTGGGTGGCGAATCCGGCCGAACGGGCCGACGCACGAAACGCGGTGAGTTCGGATTCCCTCTTCAGCAGCAAGGCCCGCAGCACCATCACGCGGCCCTCTTCCGAAAGCACGTCCCGGATGGGCAGGCCCAGTTCCGCCAGCACCCAGCGGGCGAGGCGGTCGAAGGGCAGGATCTGGAGCCGCGTGAATCCCCGCACGCCCAGTGCCAACACCTGGCGCTCCAACTGGAAGGTCGACTGCTTCGGGGCGACCCACAGCAAGGGGAGGCCGTCCGGCGCCGTGCCGAGGGCCTCCCGGATCTGGCTGAGGCATCCGTGCGTCTTTCCGCTCCCGGCGGGACCGATTAGGAATACAATGGCCATGCGCAGGAACAGGATTGCCGACCGACCCAGTGCTACCCCACCAAGTCGCGGAGGACCTCGCCGGACACGTCGGTCAACCGGAAGTCCCGGCCAGCATGGCGGTAGGTTAGCCGCTCGTGGTCGAAGCCGAGACAGTGCAGCAGGGTCGCGTGGAGGTCGTGAACGCTGGTCCGGTCCTGAACGGCCCGGAAGCCGAACTCATCGGTGGCCCCGTACGCCTGGCCACCCTTGATCCCGCCCCCGGCCAGCCAGACGCTGAAACCGTAGTGGTTGTGATCCCGGCCCAGCTTCGACTTCCCGCCGTCGCCGAGTTCAACGGTGGGCGTGCGGCCGAACTCGCCGCCCCAGAGGATGAGGGTGTCCTCGAACATCCCGCGTTGCTTGAGGTCGCTCATGAGCGCCGCGATCGGGCCATCGATTTCGCCCGCATGGGTGCGCAGATTGGCTTCGATGTTGTCGTGATGATCCCACGGTTGGCCGGCGCCATGCCACAATTGGACCACCCGGACCCCTCGCTCGAGCAGGCGGCGCGCGATGAGGGTCTGCCGCCCGTGCACGTGGTCGCCGTACAGCGCCCGGATGGACTCGGGTTCGCGGCCCAGGTCGAAGGCGTCCGTGGCCTCCATCTGCATGCCGAAGGCGAGTTCATAGGAATGGAGGCGGGCTTCGAGCCGGGAATCCGGTGCCCGTTCCCGCCGGTGCGCGGTGTTGAGTTCGCGCAGCAGGTCAAGCTGCCGTCGCTGCATCGCCGCCGTGGCGTGGGGGCTTCGGATGTTCTCGATCAACCGGTCGACTTCCCGGTGTTGAGGATCAACGAAGGTCCCCTGGAACACCCCCGGCAGGAACCCGGCCTGCCAGTTCTCGGAGTCCTTGATCGGCAGCCCGCCGGGGCACATCGCCACGAAACCGGGCAGGTTCTGGTTCTCCGTGCCCAACCCGTACAGCACCCACGCCCCGAGGCTCGGCCGCGCCTGCACGCTGTCGCCGCAGTTCATCAGCATGAGCGAGGGCTCATGGTTGGGCACCTGCGCGTGCATCGAGCGGATCACCGCGATGTCGTCCGCGTGGGCCGCCGTGCGGCGGAACAGTTCGCTGATCTCCAGGCCGCTCTGGCCATGTCGCGTGAACCGGAACGGCGAGGGAAACGCCGCGCCGGTCTTACGTTCGGTCCGCAGGTATTCGCCGGGCAGCGGTTGCCCCGCGTACTTCGCCAGCGCGGGTTTCGGGTCGAACGTGTCCACGAGCGACGGACCCCCGTTCAGGAAGAAATGGACAATCCGCTTCGCCTTCGCGGGGAAGTGGGCGACCCGCGTGGCCAGGGGTGACTCGGCCTGCAACAACGGTGCGAGCGACAGCGCTCCGAGCCCGAGCCCGCACCGCTGCAGGAACTCGCGCCGGCCGACCCGGGATGGACCTTCGCTTGGCATGGCGCAACCAGACCCAAAAACCCGTCAGTCCACAAACGCGAACTCGTTCGCCAGCAGCAGCACCTGGGCGTACTGCTCCCAAGGCTCGAGGTGGTGGGACGCGGGCGGGGGACCGTTGAAGTCCGCCCGGGCATCCGCCTTCGCCCCGGCCCCCTCCCCGATCCCCGCCACCACCGGGGCCCAGAGGAATTGGTCGGAGTTCAATCCCCCGCCGATATCCACCACGAAATCCAACGTGTCGCCGGCCTGCACTTCGATCCGTTCGACGGACAGATCGGCTGTTCCGTGATGCACCGTGGCCGTCTTGAGTTCTCCGTGGCGGCTCGACGCCACGAACGCCCGCACGCCGTCCCCCGCCTCGGGTTCGTGCTTCAGCGTCCCTGCCACGGCCACCACCCCGTCGCGCGCGGCCACCCAGCGGCGAACGCAAGCGTGCGCCCGGGTGTTCCCCGGGTGCCCGCCTTCGGCCGTCAGTTGGGCCCATCCGGTCGTTCCGCCGGGCCAGTCCGCCCCGCCCTGCCACGCCTGGCCGGTGAAGTGGGGCAACGGCGTGAACGTCTTCACCCGCCCGGCGGCGGCGTCGTACTCGCCGGCTCCATACTGCCAGGGCGTCGACACAACCGGGGGCGGCGGAGGGGGCGCGTCCGCTTGCGCTACGGTCAGGAAGCGCAGGGCCAACGCGATCTCCCGGGCCGTGGCCTCGCGCTGGTAGACCCAACGGTGCAGCAGTCGAACCCGTTCCGCCGGCGCCGTGCCTTCCTCCAACCGGCCCGCCAGGGCCCGGGCCCGGTCCGCCGCGAACTGTCCGTTGAGAAAGAACAACGCCTGCTGCGGCACGGTCGTCTCGTGGCGGACGGCGACGTGGATGTCCGGGTTCGCGAAATCGAAGGTCCGCAGGACGCCCGGGAGGAACTGGCGGTCCACCATGGCGTAAACGGTCCGGCGGCGGTTGCCCGACTCCAGCAACCCCACGGGCGGGCCGCCCAGCGTCCGATTCAATTCCCCGGTCACCGCGAGCATCGCATCACGCAGTTGTTCGAAGTCGAGACGCCGCAAGGGCAGCCAGGCGAGGGCGGCCGTCTCCGCCTCGCTCGCCTCGGTGCCGGTGCGGTCGGGTTCCCGGTCCGCTGCGCCGCCGCCGCCGGTGGCCGGCTCCAGGTCCGTCGACAGCCGTGCCGCGCCCGCTTGTTGGTACACCGCGCTCGAGAGGATCAACCGCTGCATCGCCTTTACGCTCCAGCCCGCGTCAATGAACCGCTGCGCCAGCCAGTCGAGCAGCCCGGGATGGCTGGGTGGCGGAGCGCGGCGTCCGAAGTCGCTCGGGGTGCGCACCAGGCCCGCGCCGAAATGGTGCTGCCAGATGCGATTCACCATCACCCGCGCGGTGAGCGGATTCGCCGGGTCGACGATCGCCCGCGCCATCTCCAGCCTCCCGCTCCCCTCCCGGAAGGGGACGCGCTCCGGACCGCTCACGACCGACAGGAACCGTCGCGGGACCTCCTCGCCCAGGCGCGACGGGCTGCCGCGGTGAAACACGCGCGGGTTCGGCCCGGGATCCTGTTCGCCCAGGACCAACGCCGCGGGCAGCACCAACTCCAGCAACCGGCGGTCCACGTCCCCCTGGAGACGCCAGAGTTCCTCCGTCACCGCCAGCGGGAAGTAGCCCTCGTTGTTCACGATCCCCGTGTCCGGCACCGCCGTCGGCGACCGCGGATCGGCGAGGAATGCCCGCAACTCCGGGACACCCGGCGCATGCTCGTCCGGCTCCGGATTACCGAACAGCCGGCCATAGCGTTCCGCGACCTCGCGCATCGAGGCGGGGGTGGTCTCGAACACCGCGGCCACGCGCGGGTTCAGTCCACCACGCTTCCGCAAGGGGGCCAGCGCCACTTCCGCCCCCACCGCGAACGCGTCCGGGTCGAGCGCGGCCAGCAGATGCCACGGACCGAAGAGGGGATGCGCAGGATCGCGCGTGGTGTGGAGGTAGTCCCTCCATCGCCGCACCGACGCCGGGATCACGTCCTCGGTCGACAGGATCTGGTCGAAGCCTTCCTCGGGGTACTTCTGCAGTTCGAGTTGTGCGGCGAGATAGTCCGCCACCCGCGACCGCAGCCGGGCCGCTGCCTCGGCGCGGCGCTGGGTCATCGTTGCGGCCAGGGTCGATTGCCGCTTCGCCAGTTCAGGATCGTCACTTGCCCGCAGCGGCACCAACCGGTCTTCCGCCGCGTGGAAGACTCCATAGAGCGAATAGTAATCCTCGATCGGGATAGGATCGTACTTGTGGTCGTGACATCGGGCGCACTGCACCGTCAGCGCCATCGTTCCGCGGGTCACAACGTCAATCCGGTCGTCGATGATGTCGTGGGTCACCCCGATGAACCGTCGTCCGCCGGTGAGAAACCCCATCGCGGCGAGGTCGGGGGAGCCGGGCGGCACCAGTTGGTCGGCGGCAAGTTGCAACAGCAGGAAGCGGTCGTAGGGCAGGTCCTCGTTGAACGCCCGGATCACCCAGTCGCGGTAGGTAGGGGCGTGGACGAACCGCCGTTCCTCACGTCCGTAGACGTACCCCTTGGTGTCGGAATACCGCGCCACATCCAGCCAGTGCCGGCCCCAGCGTTCGCCGTAGTGCGGGCTCCCCAACAAACGCTCCATCAAACCAGACAACGCCTGCTCGCGGTGCCCCTCGCCCGCAGCGGCAGTCAACTGTTCCACCTCCTCCACGGTCGGTGGCAGCCCGGTGAGATCGAACGTCATGCGCCGGACCAACGCCCGGGCGTCGGCCGCGTCCCCGGGACGCTTTCCCGCGGCCTCCAACGGCGCGAGGATGAAACGGTCGAGGTCCGTCTTCGGCCAGGCAACGTCGCGCACGGCGGGAGGCAACTCGGGGCGCAAGGGCGCGAAGGCCCAGTGCGGGGTCGCTTGCTCCGCGGCGCCTGCCTCCGTGACCGCCAGCGTCGCGAGCCCCAGAACACGAGCGGCCAGGCGCCGGGGCAGATGCCGCCGGAGCCAGGCTCTGATCCTCGAGCGGGCAGGGCAGGAACTCATGAACAGGCCACAACGTGACGATCCGTCCGGCCCGAGTGAAGCCCGAACCGAGGTTCTTGGAAAAAAGCCAAGCACCACCCTGACCGCGGTGCGGTCCAGGATGGGGTCGAGGTACCGACTTCCGACCGGAGGAGCGGAACCGAAGGGGGATGACCACGACCAATTCATGGCGGGGATCTGAGGCTGGGGCGCCTTCATCCGCGCGGGATGAACTTCTCGCAGCCCGGCAAAGTGACGAATCCTCGTCAACGTTTGGTCATCGCAAATCAGCGTCCGCAACATCGTTTGTACTTTTGCCCACTGTTACAGGGGCACGGCGCATTGCGTCCGGTCCCGTGATATTTTCCGCTAGACGCAGTCGTTGCAGCGGAAGACCGCAATCCGGGGGATCCTCTCGAACTCTGCATCAAGCCGTGCGTATGCATTTGGGGGAACATCTCCTGGTGACGCCGAACCATGGGGACGACAACGGAGAGCCGAAACGCCTCAAACTCGTCGTCATCCATCTTGAGGGTTGGCCGCATCGCGAGCAGCGCATTGTCACGACCTTCCTCCGGCAGGAGTGCCAGGTTCCAACAGAGCTGAGCGAGTGCAAGCGCACGGTTCAGCATGTCCGGGGAGCCGTCTGTTTCATCGAGCAAAGGCTTCGCGTAGTCCGCAATGGCTTGTGCAATGGCTCCCATGGTTTCTCTCCTCTTACACGTTTGCCGGACGGCAACGATAGATCATCGTCCACGGCGATTCTACGTGGAGCGTGTCCTTCACGCGTCCGATGGCGTCCTCGATTTCCCGGTCGGTCAGCGCCTTGAAACCCCGTCGCTTTGCCATCGTCGCGCGGCCCGCCCGGAGGTCCGCCACGGCTTGCCGGGTGTGGGCCAGACTCACGCCGCCCTCCGGCACCAACCGGGCCACGGCCTTCTCGTGCCGGGTGATGACGATTTCCTCGCCGCGCACTACCCGGTCGAGCAGTTTCCCGAACCGGGTCTTGGCCTGGAATGCGGTCACGGTTGCCATACTGTCTCATCAAATTGACCAGTCGTTGATCAGTTTAGCCTCTGCGTGTGGGGCTCACAACGATGAACTTCCGTGGAAGGACAGCGGCCGTGCATCCACAGGTTGTCGGTGCGGTGGACCGTACCAAAGCGGCGGCGCGCGTTGCTTCCAGCCGCACTCCAGGAGGAGCGGCGCGCCTTGGAGTGCGCCGAGGAGCCCGGCGAGGCGCTGTTTGGACTCGACGGCCGCGGAAGTAAGCCGGTCCGGCCTCGAACGTTCCGCCTTCGGCGTGGTGCGCCACCCGTTTATCGAAGGCTTCTGCAGTGCCTGCAAACCGGCTGACCGGCGTCCGCCGTGGCAGTGGTGCGAGGAGCATGTCCGGGTTGACGAGACCTCACCCCTGCCCGGGCGCTGGCGCTCCGACGCATCCCCGTGGGTCCGGCCGGTGATGGACGACTTCGCCAACAACACGGTCCGGAACATCGCCGTCCCGTGCGCCGCCCAGAGCGCCAGGACTCAGACCGTGATGAACTGCGCCTGCTGGGCCATCGCCGAAGACCGCCCGCCTGATGACGGTTCGTGAGAGGGAACTCCTCAACGCGGCCGGCCGCCATCAGTGCCGGTGCCGGTGGTGAAGATCGGGGTAATGCGGGTGCGAATGAATCATGGGCTCGTGCCGATGAGGGTGGGCATG
>JBBQML010000004.1:0-22758 GCA_038328885.1 Verrucomicrobiota bacterium
CCAGCTTCCCGATCGATTCGCGCCATGTCCTGGTCAGCTTCCGCGACGTCTTTCACCACGACGCGCTCGCCCGGGGACAGAACCTCGACCCGGAACAACGTTTGGCGCCTCGACCTCTCCCACAACGACGATCGCGGTCGCGTCCGCCATCCCGACGTCATGCTCGTACAACCGGCTTGTGGCGGCGCCCCGGGTGGGATCGAATCGAAGGCCGGCGACGGTTTCGTCGTCAGACGCTACGTGAACCGACACCAGACCGAATCATCTATGAAGCAAGGACCCGTCCTTTCCCTCCGCAGCTCCGTGGCAGCGGGTACCGCGGCAGCGCTGCTCGCGCTGCTGCTCGTCGTTCCGGCCCTTTCCGTCGTGGCCGCCGATCTCAAGCCCCTGCAGATCAAGCTGCCCGAGCCGACGCTGCGCGGCACGCCCGAGGATCTGCCCTCTGGCCCAACCATCGAGCCGCCGCCGAAGGAAGATCCCGCCCCTTTCATGGCGCCCGCCACGGCCGTGAACGTATCGACCGGCAAGCCCGTCACCAGCAGTGTCAAACCGTTCACCGGCGAACTGGCGCAGGTGGCTGATGGCAAGAAGGAAGCCTTCGACTCCGACGCGATTGAGATGCGCAGCGGCAGCCAGTGGGTCCAGGTGGACCTCGGGGCCACGCACGCGATCTACGCCGTCGCACTCTGGCATGACCATCGGTATATCCAGATCACCAGCGACGTGATCGTTCTGGTGTCGGACGACCCGGAGTTCAAGACCGGGGTCACGACGCTGTTCAACAACGACCGCGACAACTCCTCGAAGCTGGGTGAAGGCAGCGACAAGGAGTATTTCGAGACCAAGTGGGGCAAGATCGTGGACGGCAAAGGAACGAAAGGGCGGTACGTCCGCGGCTACAGCAAGGGCACCAGTCTGACCGCGCTGAATTGCTGGCAGGAGATCGAAGTTTACGGCGAGCCCGCCAAGTGAGCGGGGGTCAGGAGCGGAACCGGTTCCAGAATGAGAACTGCCGTCGGGCTCCTGTTCATGGTCGCCGTGGCGCTCTTCCTGCGCTGCGGCGACCTCTCGGCGAAACCCCTGCACAACGACGAGGCGATCAACGCCTTCAAGCTGCGGGAGTTGTGGCGTTCCGGCACCTACCGCTACGACCCGCACGAGTACCACGGCCCGGCCCTCTACTTCCTCTCGCTCCCGGTGCTGCGGACGGCGGCCGTCTTCCAACCCGACCAACCCGACGAGACGTCGATGCGCGCCGTGCTGGTGGTGGTGGGCGTTGCCCTGATCCTGGTGCTGCTGCTCGTCGCGGATGGCCTTTCCCCGACGGCGCTCGTTCTGGCCGGCGGCTTCACGGCGGTGTCGCCGTCGATGGTCTACTTCAGTCGGTACTACATCCACGAACTCCTGCTGGTGCTGTTCACGGCGTTGTTTCTGGGCGCGGTTTGGCGATACCACCGTCGCCCCGGCGCCGCTTGGGCCGCGGTGGCCGGCGCCGCGGTGGCGTCGATGTATGCCACCAAGGAAACGTTCGTCTTCAACTTGGCGGCAATGGTCGTTGCGGGTGTTTTGCTGGGGATGTCTCGCCCGGCGCCGGGTGGCGTTTTGGAGCCCGGCGGAGGTCGGAGGGGCGCCGGGGATCTGGTTCTCCGGGTGCACCGGTGCCTCGAAGCGGGGTGGCAACGGTTTCGCCGAGTCCCCCGAGCCCACCTCACGCTGACCGTGGGGATCGCCTTGGCGGTATTCGTGGCCTTCTTCACCTCCTTCTTCACCAACGCCCGCGGTCCGATGGATGCCCTGCGCTCCTACCTGATCTGGGGGGAGCGGGCGGGCGGGCCCTCACCGCACGCGCACCCGTGGTACTTCTATTTCGAGCGGCTCTGGTGGTTTCGAGTGGCTGGAGGGCCACGGTGGAGCGAGGGAGCGATCCTGCTGCTGGCCTGCATTGGGGCCTGGACCGCCTTCCGGTGCCCGCCGCGGCAGGCAGTGGGTCGGGGATCGGAGATCGGAGGTCAGGGGTCGGAAGCCGGTAGCCCCGGGGTCCGTGCCGGCAGCCTTGTCGTCCCGAAAGCCAGCCACCGGGGCCTGGTGGTGTTCGTGACCTGGTACACGGTGGCGCTCGCGGCGGCCTACGCCATCATCCCCTACAAGACGCCCTGGTGCCTGCTCGGCTTTCAGCATGGGCTCATCGTGCTGGCGGGCGTGGGAGGCGCGGCGCTGCTGGCGGGGGCTCGCCGTTGGCCCACCCGAGGTGCGGTAGCGCTCCTGCTGGCGGTGGGCATGGGGCACCTGGGTTGGCAGGCCTGGCGCGCGACCCGGACGTTCGCCGCCGATTTCCGCAACCCGCACGTCTACGGCCACACCGCCGCGGACATCGTGAACCTGCTGGACCAGATCCGCGCCGTCGCGGCGGTCCATCCCGAGGGAAACGGCATGCCCATCGAGGTGATTGCGCCTGAGAGCAACTACTGGCCGCTGCCCTGGTACCTGCGGCGGTTCGAGCACGCCGGTTGGTGGGACCACCTCCCGGATCAACCGGTCGCCCCGGTGATCGTGGCGGCGACGAAGATTCAGGCCGGACTGGAGGAGCGAACAAACCAGGCTTGGAGGATGGTGGGCCTCTTCGAACTGCGCCCGCGCTACTTCGTCGAGTTGTACGTGGAGGCAGACCTCTGGAAGCGGTTCCTCGCGGCGCAATAGCTGTCGGGGTGGTGACTGACGCCGAAGGTCCTTCGCCCCAGGTTTGTTGCGTTTGACGGCGGGCTGGGGAGAGTCGGCCATCACCATGACCTGTGCGACGCCCGCAAAGTACATTGTGGAGTACAGCGTGCAGTGCCGGCGGCACGCTGAAACCCCCTGGAGTCACCATGGGACCGACGACCCGGTCGAGGCGACGGAGTTCCTCGCGGGGCTGCTGGGGCGGGGATTCCGGATCCGCGCGATCCAGCACTGCGGGGAACCGCTGCCTCCTCCCGCCTTCGATCGAATGTTGAAGTCAGCCGCCGACCTTCTCGCGGCGCGCCAGTTGTGTCGTTCGCTCGGGATCGCGACGGAGGAAGAGCGGCGACGGTTTGGGTACGCCGGCTAGTGGGCGATCGGTGTGCCGCGCGGGACGGCAGGACGTCACGATTTTGACACTCTGCCGCCTTGCGAACGTCGTCAGGCTTTCCGACGATGCCGCGCTCAGTTGCTGGTCGGGTCGCACCGTTCTGTTGCGTGTCTTCATCCAACGCCATGCCCGCTCCGCGGGACGAAGTCCTGCCGCCCCCGTGGCGTAGCGCTCTGTACCTCGGCACCCTGGTGGTGGGCTACATCGGGATCTACCTCTGCCGAAAGAACTTCTCCGTGGCCAACCCGATGATCCGGGAGGCCTTCGGGGTGAGCAAGGAAGCCATCGGACAATTGGCCAGCGTGAGCACGCTGGCCTATGTCGTCGGCAAGCTGGCCTTCGGACCGATCGTTGACCGGTTCGGCGGTCGGGTCTGCTTTCTGAGCAGCCTGGCGCTGGTGGCTTGCTTCGGTGGGCTGGGCGCGTTCGCGACCTCGATGGGGGGGCTCTCCGTGGCTTACAGCTTGAACCGGCTGGCCGGGGCCGGGGGTTGGGGGGCGATGGTGAAGATGGTCCCCGGCTGGTTTGGCGAGCATTCCCGTCCCTTCGCTCTGGCGGTGTTATCTCTGAGCTTCGTCTTTGGGGGCGCGCTCGCGACCGTGCTGGCGGGGCAGATCGCCGGCATGACCGGGAACGATTGGCGTTGGGTGATGGGTGGCCCTGCATTGGTCCTGCTCGTGATCCTCGCCTGGTGCTGGCTGATTCTGCCCCGCGGAGAAGGTCGGGCCGACGAACCCGCGACCGCGACGGCAACGACGACCGCATCGGGGTTGCAGGGAGCGCCTGAGGGCGGAGATCCCGCGGGGACGGCGGCTCGGGTCGAAGTGGGACGCTGGCAGCAGACGCTCGAACTCTTTGCCGTGCGCCAGTTTTGGGTCGTCTGCGCCCTCAGCTTCACGCTGACCTTGTTGCGGGAGACGTTCAACACCTGGACGGTGGACTTCTTCAAGACCGAGGGCGGCGCCGAGGTTTCCCACCGAATTGCAGCGTTCCTGTCCACGCCGTTCGACGTCTGTGGTGCGGTCGGGATTCTGCTGCTCGGTTGGGTCTTCGGGCGGGTGGAGCGACGGGCCCGCAAGGTGCTGCTCTTTACCATCCTCGGGCTGCTTGCCCTGCTGTTGTTCTCCCTGCCTTACCTCGCCCGGCAGGGCCTGGTCGCGGCGACGGTGGCCGTGGGGGTGGTGGGTTTCCTCACCTACGGTCCGTACAGCCTGCTCGCGGGCGTGCTGTCGCTGGAGATCCGCGGACGGGCGTACGTGGCGACGGTGGTGGGGATCGTGGACGGGACCGGGTACCTCGCGGCGGTATTGGCCGGGGGCCAGTTCGGACGGTTGCTGGACGTGGGGGGGTATGCGCTGGCGTTCCCGTGTCTGGCCGGGTTGGCCGCCGCCTCCGCGGTGCTCTGCCTGTTTCTTTACCCTAAGGACCGTCGACCTGCAGCGGTCTGACGCGCCTCAGCCCCACATCATCATCGCGCGCACGAGGAGGGCGGCGATCGTGACGACGGTCATGACGCCGGCGGGCATGAGCTTCTTGGTCTTCTGAAACCGCCAGGCAAAGACCACGACCAGGATTGTGAGGATGAGGTCGCCGGTGTAGGCACCGGGGATGATGCCGAGGGCGGCGAGGGCGAGCAGGGCACCGAAAGCCAGGGAGGTCACGAGCGACACGGCGCTCTTGGACTTCACGAAGCCAAAGATGCCCCCGGCGAGGAGGACCACCAGATACAGCCAGAGGATGACTTGCGGTCTCATAGGGAGCGGGCCGCAATCTCGGTCACCCACCCGACGCGTCCAAGCTTAGAATCTCGCCCGGCTCACATTCGGCCACGACCTCGATCGGGCGGCAGCAGACCTCGCAGTCCGTGACGAATCGTTGCTGGGCGACGCTGGTGTCGATGCTGAGGGGAAACCCCTGGCCGCACCACGGACAGAGCACCTCGGCGGTTGCTTCCATGGTCGTGAGTCGGTCGTTCAGGCGCGGGACTTTAGCTCGCGGGTCACCGTCCCCGTCTCGTCGGCGAGGGCAGCGAGGTCGCCGGGGCTTCCCTGGCGGGCGTAGCGCGCCTGGTTGCAGGCCTGAAACAGTCGATGGAGGGTGGTCACGGTCTCCGGCGGGAGGTTGCTTTGGGCCAGGGCGGTATCCAGCACGCCCTCGGTGATGGAGGCCGGCGGCTGGCCGAGGCGAGCGGCGAGCGCGTCCTGGAGGATGCGAAACAAGGTGGCATGGAACGTTTCCGCGTCTCCCACCCGGGCCGGTGCGGCGAGGGCCCGGAGACCCTCGTCCACCCGCCGCCAAAGCTGCTCCCGGTGGCGCGCGGCGGACTCGCGGCTCCGGTGGTCCTGCCGTTGGCGCCAGGCGAGGGCGCCCAACCAAGCCAACGGGGGGAGGGCGGCGATCCCCAGGAACCACGGTTGGGTGATCCAAGGGGCGGCGACCGCCACTGGCAGGCCGAGGTGCGGTTTCAAGGGGGGAAGCTGGGGCTGGTTCGAAGCGGGGGTTGACCCGGCGACCTGCCCGAGCAGGGGCAGCGAGGGGGTGGTGGCGCCGGGGCTGACGCGCAGCGGCACCGGGCGGGTGCGGAGGGTCCGGTAGGTGCGGCTGTCCGGCTCGAAGAAACTGAGCTCAAAGGCGGGGAGTTCGGTGAGATCCGCCGACTCGGGTGCGAGCACCTGCTCGAAGCGCTTCACACCGACAAATCCGCTGAAATCCGAGGGTTCGTTGGTGGAGTTGGGAGGATAGCTGCGGAAGCCCTTCCACGCCGGCTGAGCGGGCAGTTGGAGGGCGTCGAAGTTCCCCCGGCCGCGGATCTCGATGCGGACGGTGATCGGGTCGCCGGCCTGGACGTTGGTCGGCGTGGCGGTGAGAGCCACCTGGAAGTCGCCGACCGCCCCGTTGAAGCCGGGCGGTTGGCCCGCCTTGGGCAGGGGAAGAACGCGCAACACGACGGGGTCCGTCTGGAGGTTGTACCGGCGCGCTTCACGACCACTGAAGAGCTCCTCGAAGATATCCCCGAACTCACGCCCCGGCTGCCGCCGGGAAGTCGGGATGTCGAGAATGCAGCCAGCGGCCAGCAGGGAGAGGTCACCGGAGCGCGCGGCCGTCATGGGTTGGAGGAAGCGGATCCGTCCGTACACGCGGTTGTTGGTGCGGATGTTTGTCTCGAGCGGGGCGTTCGTGAGCCTGCCGAGGGTGAAGCCGTCCCCTTGGAACTGCGGTGCCTGGCGGAGGTTCCCTCCGATGGCGTGGAGGTGAGCCTCGGCGACGAACGCCTCACCCACGAACACCTCCGGGCGCGGCAACTGCAGGACCAGGAAGGCCGCCTGGTCGGAACCGTCCTGCCGGGCCACCGCAGGGTCGTTGGCGGCGAGCGCCCGGAGTTGGAACGGACCCGCTGCCCCGGTGACCCGCGCGGCCCCCAGCGTGATCGGGCCGATGGTGAAGGTGCCGATCCGGCTGGGGGTCAGGGTGTACTGCAACTCGAGGGAGGAGGACTGCACGCCGTTGACGAAGCTGAACTGCCGCTGACTGCTGGTCTGCTGGATGCGCAAGCCCGGCACCTCGGGGAGGCGTGGCGTCTCGTTGCCACCGGCACCACTCAGCGACACCCGCAGCGTAGCCGAGTCCCCCAGGCCGATGGCCTCACGGTCCAGCACGGCGGTGATCGTCGCGGCCGCTGCACCGAGGTGATCCCCGGCGAGGGCCAGAAACCCCAGCCACGCGCCGAGGAAGAGGCGCGTGATGCGTCGGAGGGGAGCCCGGGAGGCCACGGCCCATCCGAACGGGCTCGACGGCCTTGCCATGATCCAGGGGCGGTATGGGCGGGCAGGCATGGCGGCGAACTACCAATCCTTCAGGGGCCGAACGCGGGCGCGCCGCTTTTCAAGGGGCACCAGCTTCTCCTCGCCTCGGGCGCTATCCAGGAGACGCATGGCCTCCCGCGGCGTCATTTGCCCGGCGGGGGCTTGATCGCTCGCGTCTTCGCCCGCGGTGTCCCCAGCGGAGCCCCGTTCACCCCGGGGGTCTTCGCCTTCGGACTTGGACGCGGACTGGGACTCGGACTCGGACTTGGATTGTTCGCCTTGGGGGGAGTCTTTCGGGGTTTGATCGTCTGGCCGGGGCTGCTCCTGATCCCCTTGGGCGGCGTCATCACGGGGCTTGTCGTCACCTGCCGGTTTCTGCTGCTCCTGCCCCTGCTTCCCTTGGTCCCCGCCTTGCTGCTGCTGCTGGTCGTTCTGGGGGGAGTCGGACGGCGACTTCTCCTCAGACGGATCTTTCTTCTGGTCCGGGGAGGGTTGCTGCTGTTGCTGCTGTTGTTGGCGCTCGAGTTCTTCAAGTCGACGGCGGACGAGTTCGAGGTTGTGACGGGAGTCTTCATCCTGGGGATTCAGTTTCAGGGCGGCCTCGTAACTGCGGATGGCCTTTTCCCAAGCGTCGCTGCGGATCGGAGGGGCGGCTTCGCCCGCCCGGAACTGGGCGTTGCCAAGGTTGTAGAAGGCGTCCCGCTGCAGGTTCAGGTCGGGGGAAGTGAGCGTCCCCCGGAAGTGATCAACGGCGTTGGTGAAATTGCCGGCGCGGTAGGCGGCGGCTCCCGCATTGAACCGGTAGCGGGCATCCCTGGGGTGATTGCGCGACAACCGTTCGAACTCCTCCTGGGCTGCGGCGTAGTCACCCGAATCGAACTGGCGCAAGGCGGAGCGAGGGGACGCCAGGGCGTGCGGCGCCAAACCGAGGAGGCAGGCTACCAGGAGGAAAGCGGCGAGGGTGGGCGTGGTCGTGGGGGCGGCGCCGGCCAGGGCGGGATGGGCGAGGCGAACCTGCCGGGCGCGCCCGCGAGTCTGGGCGCGCTCGGGCAGAACGGTCTCCCAGATCAGCAGCGCGAGGGCAAGGGCAAGAGGCCACTGGTAGCGCTCCTGGAATTGGTCGAGGACGCGGGAGGCTAGGTCCAGGCGGGGCAGGGGTGCCAGGCCGCGGGTGAAGAGTTCCTCCATGGCACGGGCTCCTTGCAGTGGCAGGTAGAAGCCCCCGGTCTTCGAGGCGATCTCGCGGAGGAGCGGCTCGTTGAGCGCGGATTTTACGACATTCCCCGCCTCGTCCTTGAGGTAGGAGGCACCCCCCTTGTCGTCGCGCAACCGGATGATCTCCCCGCGGGCCGTACCCACCCCGACGGTGAACACCCGGAGGCCGCGGGTCTCGGCACGCGTGGCCGCCTGGAGGGCTCCGGGTTCGTGCTCCTCGCCGTCCGTGAAAAGCACCAGCACGCGGACACTTTCGCGTTCGCGGCCGAAGGCGTCCATGGCGGTGTTGATGGCCGGTCCGAGGGCGGTGCCCCCCTGCGGGATGATCTCGGTATCAAGGGCCTCCACGCTCTGGCGGAACGCTTCGTCATCAACCGTCAGCGGACATTGCAGGAACGCGGTGCCGGCGAAAGCGACCAGGCCCAGACGGTCCCGCTGCGCGAGGCGGGCGAGATCGAGGGCGGCCAGGCGCGCTCGTTGCAGGCGCGAGATTCCGGGGCCGGCATCCTCGGCGAGCATGCTGCGCGAGGTGTCGATGCCGACGACAATGTCGAGACCGCGTTGTCGCACCTCGGTGGAGGCGACGCCGAGGCGTGGACGCGCGAGGGCCAGAAGGAGGAAGCTGAGGGCGGCGAGGATCAGAACGGAACGTGCGACGGCCCGGCGCGGAGAAATCCCGAGGGTCAATGCCGTTTGGAGGCGCGGGGGCAGGAACTTGGCGATCAACCGGCGTCGGACACGCCACGACCACAGGAAGCCGAGGGCCAGGGCGGGCACCAGCGTGGCGAGCAGAGCGAGGACCTCTGGATGCGCGAAGTTCATGGCAGCTTGCGCCAGATCGTGTGGGTGAGCGTGAGCTCGAGCAGAAGCAGGATCAGGCCCGGCACGGCGAACCACCCGAAGATTTCCTGGTAGCGCTGGTACTTGCGAACGTCCGCCTCCGTCTTCTCGAGGCGATCAATCTCATCATAGATGTGCCGGAACCCGGCGGTGTCCGTCGCCCGATAGTAGGTGCCGCCGGTGCGCTCGGCAATTTTGGTGAGCAGATCCTCGTCGATGTCGACCTGCATGGGAACGTAACGCACCTGGCCGAAGACGTCGGTCTGAGGGTAGGGCGCCACGCCGCGGGTGCCGATGCCGATCGTGTAGACCTTCACGGCCAGGGCCTGTGCGGCTTCCGCCGCGGTCATGGGCGGGATTTTGCCGGAGTTGTTTTGGCCGTCGGTCATCAGGATCACGATCCGGCTCTTCGAAGGGAGATCGCGCAGCCGGTTGAGCGCCGCCGAGAGCCCGGAGCCGATGGCGGTGCCGTCCTCGATCACTCCCAGGCGGAGTTGCTGCAAACGCTCGAGGAGGAATCCGTGGTCCAGCGTGAGCGGGGAGGCGACGTAGGCCCGGCCCGCGAAGGCCACCACGCCGATCCGGTCCCCCGGGCGTTTCTCGACAAACCGCTGGAGGACGTCCTTGGCGGCTGACACGCGGTTGGCCCGCCGGCCGTCCAACTCGAAATCCTCCGCGGCCATGCTCATGGAGAAGTCCATGACCACCACGATGTCGATGCCGCTGGCCTTGACACTGATCTCGCCCTCGCCGAGGCGCGGACGGGCGAGGGCGACGATCAGGCAGGCGAGGGCGAGCCAGCGGAGTTGCCGCAGGGTCGAGGCGGCGCGCGAGCGGGTCAGGGACGCCACCCCCCGGACCAATTGGAGGGACGAGTACAGAAACGCCGTGTCGCGGACCTTCCGCCGCCTGAGCCAGGCGACCAACGGCAGGAGCAGGAGCAGTCCCAGGAGCCAGGGGTGAGCAAACGAGGGGCTCATCGCGGGGGCGGGGGCGGGGGCGTGGCCGAGGGCAAAGGAGGTGGGGTCGGAGCGCTCTCGGCGGTCTCGGCCACGAAGCGCACCGCTGAACCGTGCAGGGCGAGCAACTCGGACTCGGTGGGATCGTAACGGGCGAATTTCACGAAGTCGCAGCGGGTGAGGAAATCCTGCAGAAGCTCACGGTGCCCTGCCGCCAGTCGGTTCTCGTCCCGGACCTCCAGCAGAAACTCCTCCGTCGTCCGGTCGGGGGCGTTCCATCCGAAGGCTTCCTCCAGGTATTGGCGAACGATCGCGGATACCTCGGTGCAGAAGCGGTCGGGGTCGGGGATGAGGCGGAGGGCCTCATCAAGGCGGTGGCGGGCACGTTCGTGCGGGGGCAGGGGAGGCGGCGGGGGAGGCCCCTGGCTGAGCCGGACCTGACGACGGCGCCACCAGCGGTGCAGGAAGTAGGCGGCGAGTCCGAGGGCCAGCACCGTGATGGCCGCGGCAATCGCCGCCTCCACCGGGTTGAAGATCGGGACCGGTCCGACAATGTCCCGCAGCCCGTTGGTGGCGGCGGTCCCCAGGGGAGCGGAGGCGGGCGGGACGGGCAGGGGGGGCAGGGCGTTCGTCTTCATCGGTCAGCCCCGCAGGCGGCGGTGTTCGCGTGTTTCGAAAAACTTCGCGAGGGCGGTGGCGTAGGGCTGGTCGGTGTGGAGTTGGATGAAATCCACAGCCGCGGCACGGAACAGACGTTCCAGCTCCCGTTGGGCCCGCTGCTGGCGCTCGCGGAACGCCTCCCGGCGGAGGTGGTTGCCGGTGTCGATTTCGAGCACCTCGCCCGTCTCCGCATCCTTGAAGAGCATGCGGCCCAGCGGGGGCAACTCGAGCTCGAAGCGGTCCACGATGTGCACGGCGATGACATCATGGCGACGGCGGGCCTGGCGGAGGGAGGCGAGGGAGATCTGGCCGAGGGTCGCGCTGAAGACGACCCCTCGCTTGAGGTGCGAGGCCATGTCGCTGGCGGCGGTGTGTGTCTGCCCCAGGAAGTCGGAAACCAACACCACCACGGCGCGGCGGGTCTGCACTCGTTGAAGGAAATCCAGGGCGGCCTGGACGTCCGTACCCCGCCGACGCGGCTCGAAGAAAAGGATCTCGCGGATCACCCGGAGCACATGGCGGCGGCCCTTGCGGGGCGGGATGAACTTCTCCACCTCCTCGGTGAAGAGGAGCAGCCCCACCTTGTCGTTGTTGCGGATCGCCGAGAATGCCAGCACCGAGGCGATCTCCGCCGCCAACTCGCGCTTGGTGTAATCACACGAACCAAAGAGCCCGGAGGCGCTCAGGTCCACCACGAGCATGACCGTGAGCTCACGCTCCTCGACGAATTTCTTGATGAACGGGTGGTTCATCCGGGCGGTGACGTTCCAGTCGATCGCCCGGACATCGTCGCCCGGTTGGTATTCGCGGACTTCGTCAAAGTCCATTCCCTGCCCCTTGAAGGCCGAGTGATATTGGCCCGCAGCGGATTCGGCGACGAGCCGCTTCGTGCGGATCTCGATCTGCCGGATCTTCCTGAGCATTTCGCGCGGGATCATCGGGGTGACAGGGAGGATCGATTGGGGATGGACCCGGGGATGGACTCGATGGACAGGAAAGACGTTCGAATCCGGCCCACATTCCTGATGCCTTCCATCGTGTCCATCCTTCTTTGTTCCCCGGGCATCGCCACCGCGAGGATCACGTCATGCGTCCGGGTCTCCCGGCTGATCGCGCGGGGTGGCCGTCGGCGGAGCCTCGCTCCCGAGGTCCCCGGAGTCCCCGGCGTCCTCGGCCGGGAGGTCCAGCGACTGTTGGTAGAACCGGTGGAACCGCCAGGCGAGGAAGGCGGAGAGGAACGGGAGCACGACGAACACCTGCGAGGCCGGGGGGACGCCGGGAGGCGACCCGGAAAGGAACCACTGCAAGTCGGTGAACGTGGACCAGAGCGCATAGGGATCCTGGAGTAGGGCGGGGAGGACCGGGAAGACGGAAGCGAAGAAGGTACAGATTGCCAGCAATGTCAGCACCAACCACAACTCCCGCCAGGCACCTCGTCGACTCACGGCACGGGAAGTTCGTCGAAGATCCTCTGGATGACGGACTCGCTGGTCTTGTCCTCGGCTTCCGCTTCGTAGGTGATGGCGACGCGGTGCCGGAGGACATCCATGCCGATGCTTTTCACGTCTTGCGGCGTGACGTAGCCGCGGCCCTGCAGGAAGGCATGGGCCTTGCCGGCCAGGGTGAGCGCGATGGTGGCCCGGGGTGAGGCGCCGAGCTGGATGAACTCCTTGACGTCGATCTTGTAGGTCTCCGGGCTGCGGGTCGCGCAGACGATGTCGACGATGTAGTCCTTCACCTTGTCGTCCACGTAGATCTCGTTGATGACCCGGCGGGCCTCCAGGATCTGTTGGGCGTCCACCACCGGTGACACCGTGGGAAGGTTCACCGTATGGGCCATGAGATCGAGGATCTGGCGTTCCTCGGCGCGCGTCGGGTAGCCGATCTTCAGCTTTAGCATGAAACGGTCCACCTGGGCTTCCGGAAGTGGGTAGGTCCCTTCCTGTTCGATCGGATTCTGGGTGGCCAGCACCAGGAACGGTTCCTCCAGCTTGAACGTCCGGTCGCCGATGGTGACCTGCTTTTCCTGCATCGCCTCGAGCAGCGCGCTCTGGACCTTGGCCGGGGCGCGATTGATCTCATCGGCGAGCACCAGGTTGGCAAAGATGGGGCCTTGCCGGGTGGAGAACGCTCCGGTCTGCGGGTTGTAGACCTGGGTGCCGACGACATCGGCGGGGAGCATGTCCGGGGTGAACTGCAGGCGCGCGAACCGGACGTTCAAGGCGTTCGCGAGCGACTTGACGGAGAGCGTCTTGGCCAGGCCGGGCACACCTTCGAGGAGGACATGGCCGTTGGCGAGGAGGCCGATGACCAGGCGCTCCACGAGGTAGCGTTGGCCGATGATGACCTTGTTGATCTCGGTGAAAAGGGGGCGGATGAACGCCGCCGTGCGGCTTACTTCCTCGTTGATCGCCGTGATCCCAGTGCTCATGTGCCTTGATTGATGCCGAAGGCGGGAAGCCGCCGGCAAGCCCCTTCGTTCCGCCTCGCGTGGTGGGAGACCGGGAACAGTGCCGACTGGGCATTCCACATTTTCAGGAATCTCCTTGAGGCGCGAGGCGGGGTTGGGTAGAGGCCTACCACGCTCCCCGGGAAGTTTCACAGCGGATTGCCGCACGACGATTCCGCTCACGTCGTGAGGGTTGGGGCGGGAGTGTCGGGCGGCCGCTGATCCCACGGAAGGGGATCGCACCACGAACCCACTATCCCACCATGCCTGCCAAAGGAATCTCGCTCCACATCGGTCTGAACGCGGTTGACCCCCACCACTACGGTGGCTGGGACGGAGCCCTCACGGCGTGCGAGCTCGACGCGCAGGACATGAAGGCCCTCGCCGTGAGCCGCGGCTACCAGGCCAGCCAACTGCTCACCCCGGAGGCGACCTGCGCAGCGGTCACCGCGGGAATCCTCGACGCCGCCAAGAAGCTCGTCGCCGGGGACAGCTTTCTGCTGACGTATTCGGGACACGGCGGGCAGGTTCCGGACGGGAACATGGACGAACCGGACGGTCAGGATGAGACGTGGGTGCTCTGGGACCGGCAACTGGTGGACGACGAACTTTGGGCGCTCTGGGCCAAGTTCAAGGCCGGGGTCCGGATCCTCGTGCTGTCGGATAGCTGCCACAGCGGCACGGTCGTCCGGGTTATGCCGGCATTCCCGTCCTCGGGCCCTATCCCGCGGATCCGTCTCCTGCCGCCCCGTCAGGCCGCGGTGGTCTACAAGCGGAACAAGGCACTCTATGACCGCGTGCAGGATGAATTCCCGGCGGCGGAGAAAGCGCCGGTGAAGGCCAGCGTGCTGCTGGTTTCGGGGTGCCAGGACAACCAGTTTTCCCTGGATGGACAGCGGAACGGACTCTTCACGGGGACCCTGAGGAAGGTCTGGAACAAGGGTAAGTTCAAGGGTGGGCATCGTAAGTTCCGGGACAGCATCGCCCAGCGGATGCCGCAGCAGCAGACCCCGAACTATTTCGTGGTGGGCAAGCCCGCGCCGGCGTTCGAGGCGCAGGGGCCGTTCACGATCTGAGAACTGCTCCGCGGGGCGAGGTTGGACTGCCTTCCCTCGCCGCCGCGGTGTAACCTTGGGTTGTGACGTTTTCCGAGAGCGTGCGGCCCCTCCGCCGGGGTGCGGCCATCGCCGTGGTGGTGTGGACGGTGCTGGCGCTGCTCTTCGCGGGCCAGTTCTACGCCTCGAGCGCGATGCTGGGGCGTCCGGTGACCTGGAGCCATGCGCTGGGATATGCGATGGCCGACTGGTACGTGTTCGCGTTGCTGGCGCCGCCGGTGGCCTGGCTCGGACGCTACGTCCGGCTCGAGTGGCCGGTGCGGCCGCGGCACGTGGCGATCCACGTGAGCGCCTGCGCCGCCTTCATGCTCGCCTACCTGCTCCTGCGCGCGGTGGTGGCCCTTTGGCAGTTGCGGCTCGGAGGCCTGCGGGTGGAGTTCTTCGCGGTCTTCGAGGCGCTCCTGATCAAGACCCTGCCACACAGCCTCCTGGTCTACTGGGCGGTGGTGTCCGTCCAGCACATCGCGGCCTTCCAGGAACGGGCCCGGGAGCGGGAGCGCCGGGCCGCGGAACTCGAGCAACGCCTCACGGCCGCGCGGCTGCAGGCGCTGCTGATGCAACTGAACCCGCACTTCCTCTTCAACACCCTCAACGCCATCTCGTCGCTGATGCACCAGGACGTCGAAGCCGCCGACCGCATGCTGGTCCGGTTGAGCGAACTCCTCCGCCGGGCGCTGGACACGCGCGACCGGCAGGAGGTGCCTCTGCGCGAGGAACTGGAGTTCCTGGAGCGTTATCTGGAAATCGAACAGACCCGATTCCGGGAACGGCTGACGGTGCGGCGGGCGATCGACGAAACGTTGCTGGACGCCATGGTGCCCAACCTCGTGCTCCAACCGCTGGTGGAGAACGCCATCAAGCACGGGATTGAGAAGCAGCGCAAACCGGGCGTCATCGAACTCGGGGCCCGGGCGGAGAACGGGCAGGTCGTCCTCACGGTTCGGGACAACGGCCCGGGGCTCGCCGCGTCCGCGGCCCGTCCGAATCCGAAGGGACACGGGATCGGGGTGGGGAACACCCGCCGTCGCCTGCAGCAATTGTACGGCCAACGTCAGGAACTCGTCATGCGCGACGCCGAGGGGGGCGGGACCGAGGTGGTGGTGCGCCTGCCTCTGCGGGCACGACCGGTGGCAGGGTGAGCCTGGCGAGGCCACGGACGGACGGGTAAGTGCAAGCGCAGCGCAGGCATCCCGTGGAATTTCCGTTGCGTGTCACCCACAGCGCCCTAGCCTGCACCCAACCTCAGGAACCTCAGGAACCTCAGGAAGCCTATGTGGTTCGGCGTCGACTATCACCCCGAGCATTGGGTCTACCCGTACGACGGAACCCCGGAGGAACCGGAGAGCCGTTGGCATCGTGACGTCGAACTGATGTTGCGGGCCGGCATCAACGTGGTGCGGATGGGGGAGTTCTGCTGGGGTCTCTACGAACCCGAGGAGCGGAAGTACGACTTCGCGTGGATGCGCCGGGTCATGGACCTGATGGAGGCCGCCGGGATCAAGGTCATCCTCGGAACGCCCACCGCCGCGCCGCCCTTGTGGTTGACCCAAAAGCACCCCGAGATTCTGCCCCTCAACGAACAGGGGCTGCCTCTCCATCCCGGCACCCGGCACGCGTATTGCCTCAATAGCGACCTCTACTGGAACTTCAGTCGCACGATCGTCACCAAGCTTGCCGAGGCGGTGGGCCAGCACCCCGCCCTCGCGGGTTGGCAGATCGACAACGGCATCGGGGGCCACGGCACGGAGTTTTCGTTCAACCAGGAGACCCGGCACGACTGGCACCTCTGGCTGAAGGCGAAGTACCAGACGGTGGACCGTCTGAACGATCTCATGGGACTCCGCTTCTGGAGCCAGACGGTCTCCGACTTCAACCAGGTTCAGATGCCGATGATCGCGCCGACCGTGCACAATCCCGCGTTGATGTTGGATTGGATGCGGTTCTCGAGCGATTCGTGCGTGGCGTTCGTGCGGATGCAGGCCGAGTTGCTGAGGCAGTTGACCCCCGGCCGGCCCGTGACCACCAACCTGCGTTCGCTTTCGCGACACTTCGATCACTTCGACATGGCCGACGCGCTTGATTTCGTCGCGCTGGACAGCTTCGCCACCGTGAAATCGCTGTTCGCGGAACACGCGTGCGAGTTCGACATGATGCGGTCCCTGAAGAAGTCGGGGGTCAACGCACCCGGTGGAGGGGATGGCTTCTGGGTCATCGAGCAAAAAGCCGGAAACGTCAATTGGCTGGAAGTGAACTCCGTGCTCCGGCCCGGGGTGGTGCGGTTGTTCACGTACCAGGCACTCTCCCGGGGCGCCGACGGCATCTGCTACTTCTTCTGGCGCCAGCCCCGCATCGGTTCCGAGAAGTTCTATGGCGGGGTGCTCAGCCACGACGGCCGGGGGGACAACCGCGTTTACCGCGAGGTGAGCCAGGTGGGGGAGGAACTCCGGCTGTTGGGGCCGGTGCTGGCCGGCACCACCGTGAACCCGGAGGTGGCCATCCTCTTCAGTCACGAAAACGAGTGGACTCAGAAGCTGCCGCAGCAGCCGACCAAGCTGTTCCACCAGCGGGAGCATTGCATGCTCTTCTACAAGGCGCTGCATGACCGGAACATCAGCGTCGACTTCGCCAAGCCCTCCGAGGACCTCTCCAAGTACAAGCTCGTCATCGCGCCCTCGCTCCACCTGCTCAACGCGGGGGAGACCGACCTCCTGAAGCTGTACGTGCAGAATGGCGGCACCCTGGTGGCCACCTGCAACACGGGCTTGGTGGACGAGTACCACATGGCACCGTCGACGGGGTTCCCGCTGTACTTGACCGACCTCTTTGGCATGGAGGTTGTCGAGTTCGATCCGCTGCCGGCCGATGCCGACAACTACATGAACTCGAAGTCCGACTTCCACATCAGCCACCTGCACCCGGTGCGGATCTGGGCGGACGTCATCGAGCCGCGCGAATGCCAGATTCTGGCGACGTACGCCAAGGACTTCTATGCCGGCCGGCCGGCCTTGACATTGAACCCGTTCGGGTTGGGGCGGGCCATCTACCTCGGGACCCTGAGTCATGAGGCGTTCTACTTCGACTTCATCGACTGGCTCCGGAACCTGTGCGGGTTGCACCCGCTGCTGAAGGTCCCACCCGGCGTGGAGGTAGGCCTCCGGGAGAAGGAAGGCACCCGGATCTACTTCCTCCTGAATCACCAGCCGACGCCGATCCGGATGAATCTGCTGAAGCCGATGCACGACTTCCTGACGGGTTCAACGATCAGCGGAGCCTACGACCTGCCGCCCCACGGCGTGCTGGTCCTGGACGAGCACCCCGCCGCCAAGCCCGCCGAGACCACCCCCGCCGCCTCCCCTGGCTGAGCGGAGGCCGATGCACGAGTTCTTGACGGGCTCGATGATCCGCGGAGCCTGCGACCTGTCGCCACACGGCGTGTCGGTCCTGGATGAGCACCCCACCGCCAAGTCCGGCAAGTCCGCCGAGACCGCCTCAGCCGCCTCCCCTGGCTGAGCGCGGGTGGGTGATCGCCCGCCGGGAGGCCCTGCGAGAATGGCGCCGGGTGGACTACGAGCCGCTCGAGAAGGCCTTCAAAGCCGCGGCCAAGCCCGCCCGCACCCTGGTTTCGGGTGTCCTCGGCAAGCTGCGGCTCGAGCAACGCCAGTCCGAGACCGAAATCGTCAAGGTATGGAACCACCTGCTGGACCCCAACATCGCCGCGCATGCGCAGCCCGTGGGGTTGCGTCAGGGCACGTTGTTCGTGGCGGTGGACAACAGTGTCTGGCTCTCGGAGATCGTCCGCTACCGGCAGCGAGAGATCCTGATCCGCCTGCAATCCAGCTTCGGCAGCCAGCTCATACGCCGCATCTCCTTCCGCCTCGGGTGATGGCTGGCCGGGAATTCCCATTCCCAACCTCCTGCCAGCCTGCGGCGGCGCTTGACGCGGGAGGGGTGGACCGTGGATAGCCGTCGGCGGCATGCCGATACCTCGTGCGCTCTGGGGGGCGATCCTGCTCCCGTGGCTTGGCTTCCTCCTGTCGTCCGGCGTCCACGGGGCTGCTCCACAGCCCCTGCACGTCTTCATCTGGAGCGAGTACCTGGACCCGGCCGTGGTGAAGGACTTCGAGCGGCGCCACGACGCCAGGGTGATCATCGACCTCTACGAGGACGCGGAGAGCATGATGGCGAAGCTGCAATCGGGCGGAGCCCAGTACGACGTGGTGGTGCCGCCCGACCACGTGGTCCGGGCCATGATCAAGCTCGGGCTGCTGTCGCCGCTGCGGAAGGAGAGGCTGCCGAACCTCAGGAATCTGGATGCCCGTTTCGTGTCCCCGCCCTTCGATCCGCGGAATGAGTACACCGTGGCGTACCAGTGGGGCACGGTGGGGATCTACTATCGGAAGCAGGCCGGCAAGCCTGCTCCGGATTCCTGGGCCACGTTTTTCGATCCCTCCCGGCAGCCGGGGCCCCTGGTGCTCATCGACTCCATGCGAGACGCCATTGGCGCCGCGCTGAAGTACCAGGGCCGGAGTTTGAACGCGACCGAGCCTGCGGTCCTGAAGGCGGCGCGCGATCTGCTGGTCGAGGCGAAGGGTCGGAGCCTGGCGTTTGAGGGGAGTGTGGGGGGGAGGAACCGGGTCCTGACCAAGGCCGCCGCGGCCGCCATCGTTTACAGCGGGGAAGGGGCGCGAGGGGTAGCCGAGGACCCCGAAACCGCCTACATCATCCCGCGCGAGGGGAGTCAGATCTGGCTCGACAACCTGGCGGTCCCGGCGGGGGCGCCGCACCGGGACCTGGCCGAGCGTTTCATCGATTTCCTGCTGGAACCGGAAATTGGGGCAAGGATTTCGAACTTCACGCAATTCTCCACACCGAACGCGGCGGCGCGGGCCTTCGTGAATGCGGAGGATCTCCGCAACCCCGTCATCTATCCCCCGCCGGAAGTCATGGCCCGGCTTGAATTCCTCGAGGACCTGGGTCGGGCGAACCGCCTGTACGACCAGGTCTGGACGCTGGTGAAGGCCCGCTGATCAGCCGCGATGTCCTTCACCAGCGACACGACCTTCCGCCGGCACGCCAGCACCCTGGCCACTTCGGGGAGCCTGGCCGCCGCCTTTCTCACCCTTATCGGGTTGGGAACGCTGCTGCTGAATCTCCCCTGGGCGCGGCAGCCGGAGCAGGAGGTGGCGTGGGTCGACTCCCTGTTTGTGGCCACTTCGGCGACCTGCCTGACCGGGCTCTCCACCGTCAACATCAGCCAGACATACACGTTGTTCGGTCAGGCCGTGATTCTGGCGCTGATCCAGTTGGGTGGGTTGGGGATCACCACCGCGGGGGTGCTGTTCTTCCTGGTGCGGCGGGGGTCGCCCTCGTCGAGCGAGGATTTCATCGCCGCGAACATCGGGCGGTTGCGGCAAGCCCGGCCCATCGACGTCTTCTTGTACTCCTGCTTCGTGGTCGTGGTGGTGGAGATGCTCGGCACGGTGGTCCTGACGTATCTCCTGCTGGACCACCCCGGTATCGAGGGTTTTCGGCAGGCGGTCTGGGTGGCGACGTTCCACAGTGTCAGCGCCTTCTGCAATGCGGGATTCGCTCTGCCGGACAACGGGTTGATGGCCTGGCGGGACGACACGCCGCTCCTGCTGGTGATGTGCGGTCTGGTGGTGTGCGGAGGGATCGGGTTGATGACCCTGGTGAGTTTCCGGTACTACGCGCCCTGGCGCCGCGACCGGCGCAATCGCGGCCGGTTGAGTCTTCAGACCCGGCTGTGTCTCGTCGTCTCCACGGTGCTGCTGGGTGTCGGCACCGTGCTGACCTGGGTGACCGAGGCGGGCGACACCCTGGCAGCCGAGTCTTGGCCGCGAGCCGTCCTCTGGGCCTTCGTGCACTCCACGATGACGCGAACCGCCGGGTTCAACGTGGTGGACAACGGCGCGATGGCCCCGGAGACCTTGCTGGGCTCCACCGTGCTGATGTTCATCGGTGGGTCCCCCGGTTCGATGGCTGGAGGGATCAAGGTCACGACCCTGGTCCTCCTCGGCGCTGCAGCATGGTCGGCGCTACGCCGCCGCACGAACCTCGTGGTGGGACGCCACAGCGTTCCGGGGGAGCAGGCCAACAACGCGGTGATGGTCGTGCTGTTGAGCATGACGACGGTGGTCCTGGGCATCGCGCTGCTGCTCCATTGCGAGGCGGGCAAGCCATCCTCCGAGTTGCCGCATCGGTTGTTGGGCCTTATTTACGAGGCGGTGTCGGCATTTGCGACCGTGGGGCTGAGCACCGGGGTGACTCCGCTGCTGACCACCACGGGCAAGTTGATCATCATGGCGCTGATGTTCGCTGGGCGGTTGGGGCCCTTGTGCCTGGCGATGCACCTGGCCCAACCGGCCCGACCCGCCCGGATCCTGTACCCGGAGGAGCAGGTCAGTGTTGGCTAGCCGCCGCACGAGGCTCGGCGCGACACGAGGTCGCCTGTGTACCGCTTGAAGGAACCCATTTCTGATCATGGCCAAACGTTTTGTCATTCTCGGTGCCGGCCGCTTCGGCGCGCAACTCGCCGCCCACCTGTCGGCGGCCGGTTGCGACGTCCTGCTCTGCGATGCCGACGAGCACCTGGTGCAGAGCTTTGCCGAACAGGGTTTCCGTACTGCCCGGTTGACGGCCGACGAGGCCGGCGACCTGAAGGCAGTGGGCGTCCGGGAGGCGGATGCGGTGGTCGTGGCCATCGGTGAGGACATGCAGTCGAGCGTCCTGGCCACCATGACGCTGAAGGAGATGGGGGTGGGACGGGTGGTGGCCCGCGCCACCACGGACAAACACGCCCAGATCCTGCGGCGGCTCGGGGCGGACCTGGTCGTGGCCCCCGATCAGGAGGCCGCGGCGCGCCTGGCCGAGCAGTTGCAGGCGGGGACAAACGAGCAGCGCCTGCCGATTCACGGCGAGTACCAGGTGGCCCAGGTGCGACTGGGCAACGCCCTTTCGGGCACACCGCTGGGGGAGGCGGAATTGGAGGAGAAGCACAAGGTCACCCCGGTGCTGGTGGTCCGTCCCTCCCTTCGCGGAGGAAAGGAGGAGGAATTGCTGCCCGCGCCCAAGGTCCTCCTGCGGGGCGGCGACTTCCTCTTCGTCGTGGGTCACAAGGAGGACATCAACGAGTTCGAGGAACAGTTCGGGCTTCGCCCGGACTGAACCGGGAAGGGGTCCGCTCCCGGCCGGATGGGCTTCAGTGGGTGACCGCCCGGTAGAAGCGGACCGGTGCGCCGGCGGCCGTGCCATCCGTCACCGTCACCGTGGTGGTGCCGGCGGTGACGTTTTCGAGGAACGTCCAGTTCCGAAGGTCGGTGGAGTATTCCACCGCGTAGGTCGTACCCGGGGTGCCTTCCAACGCCAGGCGGAAGGAGGCCGTGATGGGCGGGCCTGAGATCAGCGTGAGCTTCGCCGGGGCGGCGAGCGGTTGGGTCTGGGCGACGCCGAGCCGCAGGAAGCGGTGCGGCTGCTCGCTCGTGGCGGCTTGATCCGTGAGCCACAGGACATCCGAGCTGGCCCCGGTCAGGGCCACCTCGAGGGTCGAGGGAATCTCGGCCCAGTGCACCAGGTCCTCCGAGGCTTCGAGCAGGAGTCGCACCCCGGTGGCAACCCGGGCACGGTTCAGTTCGAACCCGACGTATCGGTGAGCGCCGACCGCAAGTTCCACGAACGTTGGCAGCCCGCTGGTCGTGGGAGTCATCGGGTCAGTGCCGAGCACGAATTCGAGCAGGTTCGGCACGTGGTCGCCCTCCGGGTCGTCCCCGGGGCGCCGGGCGTCCGCCGGGAGATTCCGGGCGTTGGCCCACGAGGTGAAGACGTCGGCGGTGGTCACGGTCAGGCGGGCGGCTCGGCTGACGAGGCTGCCGAGCGGGTTGCGGATGCGCACCTGGTAGAGGCCGGCATCGGCCAGTCGAACGTCGGGAAGCGACAGGCTGGCGGCGGTGGCGCCAGGCAAGGGCGTTCCGTCGCGGCTCCATTGGAACTCGAGCGGGGCAGTCCCGGTGACCTCGATTCTGAACTCCGCCGAGGTGCCCTCCCCGACGGCGAGGTCGGCTGGTTCGGCGGTGATCGACGGGGGACGAACCGAGTCGCTGAGGTTGCCGAAGGCAGCGCCGAGCGCGCCTCCCGCGAGGAGCTCGAGCTCGAGACTGGCGGGTGAGGTGGCGTGGAAGCCCGACGGTGGAACCTGCTGCAGGGTAAGGGCACCTGGCACCACCTCGGTAAACAGGAACGTGCCGTCGCCGGAGGTGACCGTCCCCACCGGTTCCGACCCGGCGCGGTGCAGGGTGACGGCCACGCCGCCTATGCCCGGCTCGGCGGGACCGGGCAAGCCATCACCGTTCTCATCGTTGAAGGCCCGGCCGGACACGGTGCCGCGGGCAAGGTTCGGGAAGTTCGCCGTGGCTGCGCTTCCGACGGACAGGGTCACGGTTGCGGTGGCGGTTGCCGGCGAGGTGAAGTACCCGGGGATGGCTCGCTGTGAGATCCGGTACGAACCGATCGGCAGGCTGGGGACGACGTACAACCCGCTCCCGGCGGTGGCGGCCGAAGTCAAGAGAGCATCGGTGACGGCGTGCCGGACGTCTAC
>JBBQML010000005.1:0-20703 GCA_038328885.1 Verrucomicrobiota bacterium
ACCGACGCGCCCACGGACTTCGGATTCCCCCGGCAATGGAATCTCAACAACACCGGCCAGACGGGGGGGCGTCCAGGCGCGGACATCCGGGCCCTGGAGGCGTGGCAGATCACGACCGGGGACTCGAATACCGTCGTGGCGGTGATCGACACGGGTGTCGACTTTTTCCATCCCGACCTGGAGGCGAACCTCTGGGTCAACCCCGGGGAGATCCCGGGGAACGGTGTGGACGACGATGCCAACGGGTACATCGACGACGTGCATGGCTTTGATTTTGTGAGCGGGGATGGCGATCCGCTCGACGACAACCTGCACGGGACCCACGTGGCGGGGATCGTGGGGGCGGTGGGCGATGACGAGAACGGCATTGCAGGCGTGGCTTGGTCCGTCCGGATCCAGGCGCTCAAGGTGCTTGACGAGGCGGGTTCGGGGGCGCTGGAGGATTCCCTGAAGGCGATCGCCTACGCGCGGGCCATGGGTGCGCGCGTGATCAACGCCAGTTGGGGCACGACCACGCGTTCCCGGGCCCTGGACGACCTGGTGACGGAGGTCGTGGCGGGTGGGGTGGTGTTTGTCGCCGCGGCCGGGAACAACGGGAGCGACGTCCGGTTCTTCCCGGCAGCCGTGCCAGAGGCGATCGCCGTTGGTGCCACCGATGCCAACGACGCATCGCCCACCTTCTCGAACCATGGCGCCTTCGTGGACGTGGTGGCTCCCGGGGACGTGATCGAGTCGACGGTGCCCAACGCCGGTTGGTCGACCCTGAGCGGCACGTCGATGGCAGCGCCGCATGTCAGCGGGTTGGTGGCGCTGCTGCTCGCCCGGCATGCGACGCTCACGCCGGCGGAGGTCGACACCCTGCTGCGGAGCACCGCCGACGAGTTGGAGACCGACCGCTTCACGGGTGCGGGGCGGATCAATGCCGCGCGGGCGGTGCGGTTGGAGAGCGCGCTGCCGGAGGCACGGTTGGACGTTCAGGGTCCGTGGTCCGGACGAATTGAGGTGCGCGGGGCCGCAGGAGGCACGGGGTTCACCGGCTATCGGCTCGAACTGGGTGCCGGGGCGCGTCCGAGGGAATGGAGCCTGCTGGATTCCGGGGGTGTGCCCCGCGACGACGGGGTCCTCGTCGCGGGCCTTGATTCGGCGCGTTTCGACGACGGCGAGTACCTGCTGCGGTTGGTGGTGAGCAACGCGCTGGGCCAGGCGGCGCTGGCCCGGGTGCCCGTGACCGTCCGGAACGTGGAGTTCACGACCCCGCGGAACAACGACGTCGTCCGGCAGGGTGATCTGCTGCAGTTGCAGGGAACCGTCTTCGGTGGAGGTCGAAGCTTCGAGACGCTCTGGGGTCTGGGCCGGAACCCGACGCTTTGGGAGACCAACGGGATGGCGCTGGTGCGCGGTGGCACGGGCGAAGTGATCGGTGGGTTGCTGGCGGTCTGGGACACGAGTGTGGTCCCGGTCGGCGCGTTCGTGACCGTCCGGCTCGTGGCGCGGGTGGGAGGGCGGATCGTCGGCGAGTCCCTCGCCCGGATGGTGCATCTCGAACCGCGATTGCGGGAAGGTTGGCCGCGGCGCCTCCCGTTCACCGATGAGTTTCCCGTGGCCAACTGGCGTGAGTTCGCGGTGGCCGACCTGGACGGGGACGGGATCCAGGAGATTGTGCTCGTCGATCACGGCGAACCGGGGGGGCGGCCGCCTCGCTTGTTGGCGCTGACGCCGGCCGGCCAGGTGAAATGGAGTCGTGACTTGCGCAGCGGCGCTCCCGAGTTCGATGCGCCGGTGATCGGCGATCTCGATGGCGATGGTCGCCAGGAGGTGCTCGTCGATACCGGGGACGGTGGGGGGATCGCCGCCTATGATGCCGAGGGCAATCCGTTGGGCGGCGGCTGGCCGGTGGCGCCCGGCGGGACGCACTTCGGCAAGGTCCTCGCCGATCTCGACGGCGACGGACGACTCGAATTGATCGCCCTCTCGCGGCCCCCGCCGGATTTCGTCAGCACCACCCGGAACGAACTCGTGGTCATTGATGCGCGGGGCGAGGTGCTGCGCCGCTGGTGGGTGGGGGCCTGCCCGGAGGCCGTGGTCATGCCCGAGCAACTGCCCGCCGTCGGAAACTTCGACGAGGACCCGGACCTGGAGATCGTCACCGTCGACGGCTGCATTGGTCTCAGTGCCTTCAAGCTCTCCCGGGCGGAGGGTCCGCTCTGGACGGCGGTGACCGAAGCGCATCTCGTGGCCTCACCGGTGGTGGGGGACCTCGAAGGGGACGGGCCCGAGGAGATTGTCATCGGTGGTGTCAGCCGGGGGAAGGGGTTGCCGGGCGGGCTCTACAGCTTCGATGCCCGAGGCAGATTGCGCCCGGGCTGGCCCGTGCTCACCGAGGAATCGCTCGCCGCCGGTGCCGCCCTCGCGGACCTCAACCGGGACGGTCGCCTGGAGATCGTCATTCCGGGATGGGAGACCCAGACTGTGCACGTGGTGGGCGCCGACGGCTTCGAGTTGCCCGGTTGGCCCCTGAAGGCGCAGGTGAACGCCTCGACGCGGTCGATGCCGGTGGTGGGGGATGTGGACGGGGACGGTTGGGACGACGTGGTGCTCTCGTCTCCGGGCATCTGGCTCCAGTTGGTACTGGGCGGGGACACCGCCCGGGCCGGCGGGGTTCGTGCCTGGCGCCTTGACGGGAGCCAGATCGACTTCCACCCGGGCGCGCCGATGGATGGACTCGTCCTCGAGTCGATTTCCGGCGGGGACTGGAACCGGCTTCCGCCGCCGGTGCTGACGGACCTGGACGGCAATGGCCGGCTCGACATTGTCGCGGGCTCGGTCCAGGACCGGGCGTACTCCCCGGACGCGCCGATCGTCACCGCAAAGCAGCGGTCGTCGCTCTACGCCTGGGAACTGGCGGTGCCGGCCCCGCCGGTTGGTGCGCCCTGGGCCGCCTATCAAGGCGGGCCTGCGCGCACGGGCCGGAACTACCGGCCGCCGCCGCCGAACCGACCGCCGAGGATTCTGGACATCCCGCCGCAGACGGTTGCGCCGGGCGACCCCTTCCGACCGGTGCCGCTCGACCTGTACGTCGAGGACGCCGAGGACCTTCCTGGGCGGCTGCTGTGGACGGTCTCCGGTTTCGGCGAGGTGCGCGTCACGGTGGACGACCAACGTGTGTTGCGCGCCGAAGCACGCTCCCCGACCTGGATTGGGGCCGAGCGCGGCGCGTTGACGGTGCGCGATACCCGGGGAGCCGAAGCCGTCGTCGCCCTGAGTTTCGAGAGCCGGGCCGGGTATCGGCCGCCGTTGGCTAGGCCGGATCGGTCGACGACGATCGAAGAAGCGGCCGTCGAACTGAACGTCCTTGCCAACGACGTTTCCCCCGGTGGATCAGGTTTGAGCATCGTGGCGGTCAGCCGTCCTGGCGCGGGCGCGACCGAAGTCCTGCCGGACGGCCGCGTGCGCTATGCCCCGTCGACGAACTTCTTCGGTGTGGACCGCTTCGAGTACTCGATCCGGGACGGGGACGGGGGATTCGCCGTGGGGGATGTGGAAGTCACGGTGACCGGGGTGGACGACCCGCCGGTTCCGGAGCCGGACCGGGTCATCCTGGACGAGGACACGAGCGTCGAGTTCTCGGTGCTGGAGAACGACGTCGATCCGGACGGCGACCCGCTGCGCCTGGTGCTCATGCAGTCGCCGGAGCACGGGCGCTTGGAGCAGGTCGGAACCGACCTCCATCGTTACCTGCCGCCGCCCGACTATTCCGGGCGTCAGACGTTCGCCTACCTGGTGGCCGATTCGTCGGGTCTGGTCTCGACCGGTGAGGTGGCGATTCTGGTGAAACCGGTCAATGACGTCCCTGTCCTGCGGGATCAGACCGTGACGCTGAACCGGAACCGGAGTGCGGATGTGATCTACGACGCGGACGATGCGGACGGCGACAAGCTCTCCTTCGCCATCGTGGACGGACCGGAGAACGGGGTGCTGCTGTCGTACCCGGACCTGGCCAACTACCAGCCGCACGCGGGGTTTGCCGGGGTGGACCGGTTCACTTACACGGCGAGCGATGGCCAGACCACGGCAGGGCCGGCCACGGTCACGCTGACTGTGCGGGAGGAGAACAACGCCCCGGACGTCGAATCCCAGGCCACCGTCACCGCCCAGGCCCAGCCTCTGAGCGTGGGGTTGAAGGTGAGGGACGTGGATGGGGACCCCATCCAGCTCCGGATGATCACGGGGCCGGCGCAGGGGAGTGTGCGGTTGGAGGGCACGAACGCGGTGTACACGCCGGATCCTGCGTTCGTCGGCGAGGACCGGTTCTCCTACGTGGCCGGGGACGGGGCGCTGGAGAGCGTCGAGGCGCTGGTGACGCTGCGGGTGACGGATGTCAACACCGCCCCGGTGGCCCGGTCGGAGGTGCTGAGCGTGAAGCGCAACGGCACGTCGCCGGTCACCCTGCAGGCGACCGACGCGGAGAACAATCCGCTGCAGTTTCTGGTGGTCAGCAACGTCCTGTTCGGTCGGCTCGAGGGGGAAGCGCCGCTGCTGCGGTACACCCCGGTGACGAATTTTCGCGGTGTGGACCGCCTGCAATTCGAGGTGCGCGACGGACGTGAGACGAGCGAACGGGCGGTCGTTCATCTGTTGGTGCAGGATCCGAACCAGATCCCGGTGACCACCAACCAGACCGTGGTGATTCTGCGCGGGGAGCGGCGGGGATTCCGGTTGGAGGTCACGGACCCCGACGGGCAAGCGTTGCGTGCGGCGATCCTCAAGGGGCCGCGGTCGGGGAATCTTTACGGGACGGGGATTGAATACACTTACGCGCCCAATGCTGGCTTCACCGGCCGCGACAGCTTCACGTACCGGGTTTGGGATGGGCTGGGCTACAGCCGGGACGCCACGGTGACCTTGGACGTCCTTGGTTCGCCGCCGCCGGCGCCCGAGGTGGTAGCGGTTCGGTTCACCCCGGCGGGGTTCGCGATGACCATCCGGTCGATCGCCGGCAGGTCGGTGTCGGTGGAGGTTTCAGGGGACCTGCTGGCTTGGCAGCAGGTGGGCAACTACCCGAATCCGACGGGCATTTTGGAGTGGGCGGAGCCCCTGAGCGGGGAGGGGTTGGGGCGCTTCTTCCGGGTGCGATTGGGGACGGAAACCGTGGTTCCCTGAGGATTTTGGGGGTTCCGGGCGAAAAACCCCCGAAAAACAGGGGTTTACGCCGAGTTTTCCCTTGCCGTCAGCCGCGGCGCGTCCTTAGAACGCGCTTGTCGTTTTCAACGAACACCATCCTCAACCACAATATCTATGGCTAAACCCCTCACCAAATCACAACTGGCTGCGTCCTTGGCGGACAAGGCCGCTCTCACGAAGAAGCAGGCCACCGAGGTGCTCGCGATCCTGACCGAGCTCGCCTACAAGCACGCCAAGGACACCTTCACCCTGCCCGGCATCGGCAAGCTGGTCCTGGTGAACCGCAAGGCGCGCATGGGCCGCAACCCGAAGACCGGCCAGGCGATCAAGATCCCTGCCAAGAAGGTCGTGAAGTTCCGTGTCGCGAAGGCGGCGAAGGACTCGATCCTCGGCACCAAGTGACCGATCCCGGTTTCCCGGGGGGCACCCTGCGACGCGGGGTGCCCCTTTCCGTTTCCGGGGAACCGGTTCTGGCGCTTTGATTTCCGCCAAGATGACGCTGACTCCACGCATTGCCGTCGTCGGTTGCGGAGCGCTCGGAGGATTCTACGGCGCCCGGTTGAGCCGGGCTGGCCATGACGTCCGCTTCCTGGCGCGCTCGGATTACGAGGTGGTGCGGACCGAGGGGGTTCGCGTCCTTGGGCCGGAGGGCGAGTTCACCGCGCACCCTGGGGTGGCGCGGGACCCGGCCGAGATCGGTCCCTGCGATCTCGTGCTCATCGGGCTGAAGACCACCGCCAACGGTGCCTTTCCGCGATTACTGGGACCGCTGGTGGGGCCGCAAACCGCGCTCCTCACGCTCCAGAACGGGTTGGGAAACGAAGAAGTCCTCGCCGACCTCTTTGGGGCTGCGCGGGTCCTGGGCGGGTTGTGTTTCGTCTGTCTGAACCGGATCTCGCCCGGCGTCATTCATCACTTGGCGCACGGTCGCATCGTGATGGGCGAATACCAGCGGCCGCGCTCGAGCCGTTCGGGACAGATCGCCGCCTGGTTCCGTGCGGCGGGGGTGGCCTGCGATGAGGTGGACAATCTCGAGCAGGCGCATTGGGAGAAGCTCGTATGGAACATCCCGTTCAACGGGTTGGGAGTGGCCTCGGCCGCGGGTCTGGCGGGCGTGCGCGGGGGCCGGCTGTCCATGGACCAGCCCCTCGGGCAGTGTTTGCCGACCGACGGCCTGTTAAGCGATCCAGGCTGGACGGAGTTGGTGCGGGAGTTGATGCACGAGACCATCCGGGCGGCCCGGGCGCAGGGGTTGGCGGTGCCGGAATCCGCCGCGGAAGATCAGATCCGCCGCACCCGGGAAATGGGGTCCTACCGCGCGTCGACTTTGATCGATTTCGAGCGTGGGTTGCCGCTGGAGATCGAGAGCCTGTTTGGCGAACCGCTCCGCCGGGCGCAGGCCGCTGGTGTGGCGACGCCGCGTCTCGCCGCGCTCCACGCCGTGCTGGCGCAGTTGAGCCGGTGAGCCGGTGATCCGCCCACCGTACCGGCCTGACGCCGGGTTAGTACGTGGACGCAGGTCCGCTGGCGCGCTGGATCAACTCGATCTCGTAACCTTCGGGGGCGTCGACGAATGCGAACCCGCTGCCATCCGGTTTGAGGTGGGGGCCGTCGGAGTAGCTCAGGCCGTGGCTGGCGAGGTGGCGGGCGAACTCCTCCAGGCTATCGACCTGGAAGGCGAGGTGGGTGAGGTCCGCTTGCACCTGGACGGGCCCGCTGGACGGGAAGCTGCAGAGTTCGATGGTTTCCTCGCTCTCCTGCGCCTTGAGGAAGACCAGTTCGGAACCACGGGGCGACTTGTGTCGGCGGGTTTCGGTGAGACCGAGGACCTCGCGATAGAAGCGCACCGACCGTTCGAGGTCGTTGACGCGGTAGCGGGTGTGGAGGAGTTTGAACGCGAGTCGCATGAGGGGAGGCTAGATCGCGGACAGCTTCCCGCAACCCTGCAACGAAACGTCAGGGCGCCGCTTGCCAAAAGGGGGCGGCGGCCCCTTTAATCCGCCGCGTGTCGCCACAGCAGACGCTTCGTGGTCCAGCCAGCTTGTCGGGCGTCGGATTGCACAGCGGGAACAAGGTGAACATGACCTTTCTCCCGGCCCCTGCGAATTCCGGCATTCGGTTTCGTCGCACGGACCTGGAGGGACGCCCGGAGATCGAGGCTCGGGTGGAGCACGTGGGGGACACCACACGTTCGACCACCCTGATACGGGGGCATGCCCGGATGCACACCGTGGAGCATGTGCTGGCAGCCTTCAGCGGGTGCGGGTTGGACAACGCGATTGTCGAGGTGGATTCGGCCGAGCCGCCGGTGGGTGACGGCAGCGCGATGCCTTTCGTGCGGGCGATTCAGCAGGCAGGGATGCAGCCTCAGGCGGAGCCGCGGCAGTTCTACCGGGTGGTTGAGCCGATCGAGGTGACGGCCGGGGAGACCTCGATCGTGGCGTTGCCGCACGACCGTCTCAAAATCACCTGCACCAACGCGGAGAGGTCGGGGCGTTACACCCAGGTCCATTCGCTCGAGATCACGCCGGAATCGTGGGTGAGCGAGGTCGCCCCGGCCCGGACGTTCGGTTTCTTCGAGGAGATCGAGGCACTGATCAAGAGCGGTCTGATCAAGGGCGGCAGCCTCGAGAATGCGGTGGTGATCCGGGAGGACGCCGTCCTGACCACCGAGCCGCTCCGGTTTCCGGACGAGTTCGTCCGCCACAAGATCCTCGACATCATCGGAGATCTCTCGCTGACCGGCCGCTTCCTCCAGGCCCACATCATGGCGGTGCGTCCCAGCCATACCGCCAACTGCGAACTCGCCCGGCGCATCGTGGATCAGATGCGCCGTCCCGAGGCGCTCATCCACGCGTTCGGCCCCCCCCCTCCGCAGCCTCCGGCGCGGGCGGTGCGAGTGGTGCGGGCGGCGGCCGAAGTGGCGGAACCGATGGGTGCGGAGCCTGTCGTTGTGGATGCCCAGGGCGGGATGGGCATCGACTACGTGATGCGGTTGCTGCCGCACCGTCATCCCTTCCTCATGGTCGATCGCGTGCTCAAGGTGGAAGGCAACTGCATCAGCGCGATCAAGAACGTCACCATCAACGAACCCTTCTTCCCGGGCCATTTTCCCGGTCACCCCATCATGCCGGGGGTCCTGCAGCTCGAAGCCATCGCGCAGGTCGCCGGCATCCTCATGCTCCGCCAGGCCGAGAACGTCGGCAAACTGGCGTATTTCATGTCGGCGGAGAGCGTGAAGTGGCGGCGGCCCGTTCGGCCGGGCGATCAGATCCTCATCGAAGTGGAGCTGACCAAGAGCCGTGGGAAGATCGGCCGCGCCAAGGGCGCCTGCTCGGTGGCAGGCGAAATCGTGAGCGAGGCCGAAGTCACCTTCATGCTCCTGGACGGCTGATGCACGGTGCTCCCACCACGACCACGACCACGACCATCCACCCCACGGCGGTCGTGCACCCTCAGGCCCGGATCGGCGAAGGCTGTTCCATCGGGCCCTTCTGCGTTCTCGGCCCCGACGTCGTCCTCGGTCCTGAGAACCTGCTGCACAGCCATGTGGTCTTGGATGGGCTGACCACGCTGGGGCGGGGCAATGAGATCTTCCCGTTCGTGTCCCTGGGTTTCCGCACGCAGGACACCAAATGGCGAGGTGGCCCGACCCGTACGGAGATCGGGGACGCCAACACGTTCCGCGAGGGCGTTACGGTGCATAGCGCCACCAGTGCTGGCGAAGTCACCAAGATCGGTTCTCACAACCAGATCCTCGCCTACAGTCACATCGCACATGATTGCGTGCTCGGGGACCACATCGTCCTCTCCAGCGCCGGCCTTGCGGGCCATGTGCTGGTGGAGGACCGCGCCATCATCGGCGGACACTCGCTCGTCCATCAGTTCTGCCGGATCGGCACCATGGCGATCGTGGGCGGTTGTTCGAAGGTGGTTCAGGACGTCCCGCCATTCATGCTCGCCGACGGGAACCCGGCAGTGACCCGGGCGATCAACCGGGTCGGCTTGGAGCGCAACGTGGTCTCCGCCGAAGCCACGGCCGCTCTCAAGCAGGCCCTCCGCCTCCTTTTCCGTGAAAATCTAGCAATCCCGAACGCGCTCGCCCGCATCGAAGAGGAGCTGCCACCCCTGCCGGAACTCCGGCATTTGGTGCAGTTTATCCGTGCCAGCGACCGGGGCATCAGCAAGTGAGCCGGCCCATGAATCGCCAGCCGCCCGCGATGCCGCGCGTTCCTCAGGTGAAACCATAACCGCCATCCCCATCCGCACCGCTCATGAGCTCCGAAGCCGAGTCCACCCCCCAATCCGCCGGTCGTCCCCCGCTGCGTTCACGCGCCGGTCGCGGCCGCACCTTCCGTCCCCGTCACCGATTGTCCAAGCCCAAGGTCGACGCCGAGGGAGGGACCACGGCCCCCGGCCCGGCGGGGGAGAGTTCCGCTGTTCCCAGCGGCGGCGCACTCCCACCGCGCACCGCCCCGTCTGCTGCCCCGTCTGCTGCCGCCGATCCGTTGGAGCATGAGCCCCTCGCGGACAACCTGCCCCTGGCCGAGGGGGGGGAGGCTTTTCTCGCCGACACCACGTCGGATGGTGATCCCGCGGGTGACGACTCCACCGAGGACTCCGCCGGAGGCTTCGCCGAACCGGAACCTGCCGCTGCCGTTGAAGCGGCACCCGCTTCGCCGGAGGACCGTCCCCCCCGCCAGACGGGCACCCGTGCCCGAGGCCGTGCGCGCGGCGAGTTGGAGCAAGCCGCACCTGTCGCTGACGAACCCGAAGCGGAGGAGGTGCCACCGGCCATGATTCCCGGCAGCGTGCAGGCCCTCGCCTACCGGCCCGCCTCACCCCGCTCTATCGAACAGGCGGTGCTCGAGGTCAAGCGGGTGGTCGACGCGCTGCAGCAGGCCCTGACCGACATGGAGGAGGTCATGGAGTTGATCGAGGACGCCGAGCAGCAAAAGGTCGCCGATGAGCGAGAAGTGACCCGGCTGCAGGATTTGGTCCGCCAGTTGACCCAGTTGCGTGAGCGCGTGCCGACCTCGGCTTCCATCACCGCAGGCTTCCGCCAGGGAGCACCCGAGGGCGGCGGCCCCGCTGGTTTTGGTCGGGGTGAAGGCCGCGCCTATGGTCGTGGCGAAGGCCGTGGCGAAGGCCGTGGCGAAGGTCGTGGCGAAGGTCGCGGCGAAGGTCGCGGCGAAGGTCGCGGCGAAGGCATCCGTTCCGAAGGTGGCCCGGCGCGCGCCGAGGGACGCCCGGAGCCTCGCGGGGAAAGCCTCCAACCCGACGTCGGTCGCGGGGCGGGACCTGCCCGATCGGACCGCGGGGATCGGGGGGAGGACCGCCAGGGTGGCCGTCGTCGCCGGGGTCGGGGCCGGGGCCGCGAGCGGGGGCCAGGCGGTTACAGTGGAGGCGGGGGCGGCCAGCCTCCAGGCCAGGGGCCATCCCCGCTGCACGGTCAGCGCGGCGGCCAGGGTGGATCGGGCGGCGGGCCTGCCGGAGGGCACGGCGATCCGGGTTTGGGAGCGGGCCAAGTTTCGGAGTCGGCCCAGTCCTCCTCGGTTGGTCCGGGGGCAGCGGAGAGCGGCGGTGGCGGTCAATCGAGCCGACCCTCGCCTGAGCCTTCGCCCGGCGCCTGACCCGCCCTTCCATGAACCCCAGTCCAGAGATCCCGCGACGAGCGTTCCTCCAGGGCGCGGTTGCCTTCGCCGGCGCCGTTGCGCTCTCGCCGCGCTTGCCGGCAGCGGAAGCCTCCCCGCGCCTGCGGAAGGCCATCATGCTGGGGACCGTGGGCGTCGCGGGTTCCCTGTTGGATAAGTTTCGTGCCATCAGGGCCGCGGGCTTCGCAGGCGTGGAGCCGGGCGGGGGCTTGGATCAGGAAGAAGTTCTGCGGGCCCTGGAGGCGACGGGCCTGGAAGCTGCGAGCGTTTGTTGTCACACCCACTGGGCGAAGCCGCTGTCGGACCCCGTCCCGGCAAACCGCGCGGTCGGCATCGAAGGGTTGAAACAGTCCCTGCGGGACGCCAAGCGCTACGGCGCGGGGTCGGTGCTGCTGGTGCCGGCCGTGGTGAACGAGCGGGTGGGTTACGCCGAGGCTTGGGACCGGTCCGTCGCCGCGATTCGTCAGGCGATCCCGCTCGCCGAGGAACTGGGAGTGACAATCTCGATCGAGAACGTCTGGAACAACTTCCTGCTCAGTCCGCTGGAAGCGGCCCGGTACGTGGACGAGTTCGGCAGTCCGCGGGTTGGCTGGCACTTCGACATCGGCAACGTGATCAGCTACGGGTGGCCGGAGCAGTGGATTCGCGCCCTGGGGAAGCGCATTCAGCGCATTCACCTCAAGGAGTACAGCCGCACGAAAGCGGACAAGGAGGGCCGGTGGGCGGGGTTCAACGTCGAGTTCCTGAAGGGCAGCAACGACTGGCCGGCGATCCTACGCGCCCTCGGCGAGATCGGTTACACCGGATGGGCGATTGCCGAGCAGGGCGGGGGCGGTTCGCCCGAAGGCCTGCAGAAGCTCTCCGACGAGATCACCCGGATCTTCGCCAGTTAGGCTAGAATCGCATCGAGAAGCCGGCGTGGACCGAGAAGGCCAGGGTGGAGTCGATCTCCGCCTCGCGACCGGCGCTGCTGTGACTGAAGTGCTCGGTCGGTTGCCACCGCGCGCTCGCGACCAGACTGGCGTCCTCCCAGAGCGCCCAGTCCAGGCCGGCTTGCACGAAGCCGCCGAAAACGAAGTCGTTGGTGCCGTCGGAGCCACGGCTGACCACGGTGGCTGCGTTGCCGACCGTGCTCTGTTCCTCGTACTTCAGGTCCGCGTTGATGATCACGGCGAGGATGCCGGCGGAGATCACCGTGTTGAGGCGGCCCAGGATCTGGCTTTCGAGGTAGACTCCGCCGGTGAAGGGGATCATCTCAGCCTCGAGTTCCCAGTGGCCCGTCAGCAACCGGCCACCCGTGACGGCGGACAGGGTTCGCGCAGGCACGGAGCCAATCCGAGGGGTCTTCAGATCGGCCGAACCGGCGTAAGGCGCCGCGGGAAGGTCAGTGGCGGTGAGCCCGTTGAGCGAATAGGCGTCCCGCTGCAGCCAGGTATCGGTGGTGAGCGTTCGGGACTCGCTTGCCCCGACGGTTTGATAACCGATGCCCAGCAGGATGCCCCAATCGGAGGAGCCGACCGGGCCGAGGCTCCCGCGGTACTCCAGGTTTCCGGAGGGGTTCAGGAAATCGCCGGCATCCTCGATCTCCGCGGCGGCCGATCCTCCGTCGGCCGACAAGGCGAGGGTGTCCCCCACCAACTGGGTGCCGTCCTGGTAGCCCCAGTTGGCGGTGGCTTGCTCCCGGTTGCCGGAGGCGTCGACGCGGTTGAAACCGTTGTCGTAGGTGCGGTTCACCGCGCTGCCCGTGGCCGGTCCGGCGGCGGCCGATGGTGGGATGGCGCCCAGGTTGCGGAAGTTGATGCGCGGGTTGAGCAGGACGCCACCGGTGAAGGCGAGGGATTGGGATTGGGCCTGGCTCGGGGGGGCGACCACGAGGGTGGTGGCGAGTGCGGGGAGGAGTCGCAGCAGGTTTGGTTTCATGGGCTCAGGCGAGGTAGGGGATGGTGAGCGGACCCTGGGGAAGCACGGCCACCCGGGCGTCGGGACCGAGGCGCGCCAGTTCCGAACGCACCGCTTCGGTGATGTCCGGGCAGGGGGTTAGGTGGCAGGCACGGACCACCTCATCGGGGAGCGTGGAATGGAGGAGCACCCGCGCTTTGCGCTGGATGAGGGCCTGGATCTGGGCTTGCCACTGCTCGGGGCGGGCAAAACCGGGTGTGGCGAGGAGGGTCAGGATCTCCTCGGGGTTTTGGCCACTGCGTAGGAGTCGGTCGAGGGGACTGCCCCCGGGAACCCCCTCACGGCATTCGGCGGCGAGGATGAGGGTTCCTCCCTCGGCGACGATGCGGGCCCCCGCGCTCATCCCCTTGACTCCCTGGTAGAGGTTGAGGTCGAGCGGGTAACCACTGTTCGTCGTGACCACCACCTGGAACGGGTGCTTGACCTCCTGCATGGCGGACGCGCGTACGAACTCGATCCCGGCCCGGTGGGCTTCGACGAGATCGCCGGCGAAAACCCTGGTGATCTGGCGCTGTTCGTTGAGCGTGACATTCAGCAGGAAACTCGGGCCGGCTCGAAGAGCGATGCGTCGCAGGTCCTCCCAGAGGGGGTTTCCCTCCGTGATACCGAAGCTGGCGCGTGGGTCGCCGATGTTCCGGTAGCCGTGGTTGCTCATCACGGTCCGAAGCCCCGCCACCCCGGGCATCAGTCCCTTCGGTCCGCCGCTGAAACCAGCAAAGAAGTGGGGCTCGATGAACCCGGTCACGAGACGCAGATCGGCCTCGATCGCGTGGCGGTTGAGCAGGGCCGGGGTGCCATCCTGGGTGATGCCCACCGGGACGAGGTCCTCCTCCCTTTCGCATTCGTGGTTGAGGACCCGGTAATCTCTCACGACGGCCGGGGTCAGCAGGTGCTCCAGCTCCGCCGGGGTGTTTGGTCGGTGGGTTCCGGTCTGGTTCAGGAGAACGATGTTCTCGCGAGGATGGCCGGAGAGTTCCTCGAGGAGCCATGGGATGATACGGTCGTTGGGTGTGGCGCGAGTCAGATCGGTGAATAGGATGCAGATCCGGTCCGTGGGGCGGATCCGTTGCTGCAAGGCCAGGGAGCCGGTGGGCCGTTCCAATGCCGCACGGACCGCCGACCGTTCATCCGCGAGCCCCGGCCGGTGCGACGGCGTGATGACCGTGGCGCGGTCACGCGGCACCTCGATCTCCAGGTGACCCTGGCCATAGGCGAGGCGGACGTTCATGGGGTGGAGTCGGTGCGGTTCGACCGAGTTGGGGCGTGAGGTGGACCGGCGGTTCGCTGGTGGTCGCGCAAGAGTCAGTTCAGGACGCGGCGGTGTGGTCCGGGCTCACTGCCCACTTCCCAAGGCTGCATCCAGGGCCTGGTCGAGGTCGGCCAAGGGGTTGGCGGCGGCCCGGGGCCGCTGAACCCGGCCGGGACGGGGCGATGAGGCCGCGCGAGGCGTGGCGCGGCCGGGCACGGCGTTGGAGGTCGGGCGCGAGGTCGGGCTCGGGTTCGTGCCATGCGCGGGTGTGGCCGGGGACCCCGGGCGCGGGGCGGGTTGACCCGCTGCCTGCACCGCCTCCGATTCGACTCGGGCCCGGGCGGCGAAACGCGACTGGGCGTCGGCGAAGCGGAGGGTTTTGTTGAGAAACGGCTGCAGCCACTCGGCCACCCACCGGCGGATCTCGGGGCGGTTGGGGAATTCGAGGACGACGTGGTGGTGCGCGGGATTCGCCCGCACTTCGGCAGCGTCCAGCCGGGCGATGGCCGCGAGGAGTTGCGCCCACTCGTTGCCGGCGGACGGGCGGCCCTCGGCGGGGACCCGCAGGTAAGCGTTCCCGCGGTGGGTCCAGAGCAGCCAGTTCTGGCCGCGTTCCCGCAGAACCCGCTCCAACCAGTCGTCGGCGCTGGCCCACGCGGGGTCCTGTTCCGCCCCGCGACCCTGTTGGCGGAGGATGTCGGCCTCGGGGGCGAACACCCGGGTTCGGCCGGTCTCGGTCAGGTGCTGTCGGAGTCTGCGCTCGAGGTCCGCACCCTCGACGCCCAGAGGCACGCCGAAAAGCGTCGCCAGCCGGCTGGGGAGTTCGTGGCAGCCAGCTTGGTCGATCACCCCCACATGGTGGGCCCGGGCGAGCGCTGCCTCGGTCCGGGACAATCGGTGGCAGGGGCGGATGAGCACCCATTCCGTGGCCAGTCCCGCCAGGCGCCGGCGGAGGCTCGCGGCTCGCTGGACGGCGTCCGGCAGTTCGGTGGTGGCCTCCTCGTGGGCTTGGGCCTCCGTGGTGCTGGCGAGATCCAAGTCCAGCACCACGACCCGACCGCCTTGTCCGACCCACAGGTCCGAGGCGGTGCTGACCCGGGCGGATCCGGCGAGGCGGACACGTCGCGCGGAAATTACCGGGGAGAGGCCGAGGCAGAGGAGGATGGCGGCAACGTACTGGGCGAAGAGCGCGGAGTTCGGCAATTCGCCGGGGTTGGCCCCCGCCGCACGGAACGCCTCCGAGAAGCGCCATTCATGGGTGATGGCCGCCTCGGTCACCGCGGTCAGGCTCGCGGGGGCGGGGATCGGGACTGCAGGCGAGGGGTCCAGGCGGAAATCAGCTTCGCCCTCCTCGTCGGGAAAATGGGCTCGGACGAGGGGGCCGAGGGGAAGTGCCTCCGCGGCTTCGCGGCGCGGGTCGGGCAATGGAGTGGCTCCCACCGATCCGTCCGGGTTGCGCTGGAACTCGAGCCAATCACCGGAGGTTTCCCGGCACACGACCCGGCATCGGGGACGGGTCAGCCAAGCCTCGGTCCACCAGGTCGTTCTGCGGGAGTTGTCGGCCAGCACCAGGATCCACTCCCCCTCGGGGAACTCCTCCTGCCAGGCCTCCATTTGGCGCTGAAAGGCCGCCACATCGGGTCCACCCTCGCGCCGTTGCACCTCCACCTCGGGCAACACCTGGTGCAGGATCCGCTCGAGTCGGCGCGCTGGTTCCCGGGAGCGCCGTGGGTCCTCGGCCGGGTAGAGGAACACCCGCTGGACTCCGGCCGGCTGGCGCTTCCAATGCAGGATGCTGAGGAGTGCTGGCAAAAAATGCTCGCCCGTGAGAGTGACGAGTTGGGTCCCGGAGTTCATGCGGCAGGCCGGGATCATGCGCTTGGACCGGCCCATCCGCCAAGTGGAGTTCGCCGTGCCCGGCGGCGCGTCATCACCCACCCGTCGTGGCATCTTGGGCCTTTGTCGCTTCCCGGTCCCGGGGAGGGGCCCAGGAGTCGAGGGCGGCCGAGACGGCGGAGCACAGGGCGTTGACCCTCAGCGGCAGTTCGAAATCCGACGGTGACTCGAGCGTGTAGCTGAGCCGAGTCCGGTTCTGGATGAGGTATAGGGCCTCGGGCCACTCCGGTCGCAGGAGTGGGTCGAACTGGGGGCGGATGATCCCACCTTCCGCCGCCCGACCGTCAATGGTGGACGAGTCGTCGACGGGACAATGCGGACGAACGGCCTCGATGATTCCTCCGGCGAGGGACGGCATCGCGTCGGGATTCAGTTCGTAAAGGTAGAATCCCGCGGACTCCCAGTCCTCGTGCAGGCAGAGCGCAAGATCGAAGGTCGGTTGCTGGCCCAACCACCGCACATGCGCCCGGACCTCGGGAGTCCGGGGATCGCGGTAGTCCCGGTTCAGGTCGAGTCCCCCGGCGGATTCCCGGGTCTGACGGCCGAATCCCGTGGGGTTCAGGCAGGGGCAGCACCACAGCCAGGCGTGCGTGGGGAAGTCATCCCGCTGCAGAAGGCGCAACAGCGCCAGGGGCCCGGCCGGCTCATCGCCGTGGATGCCGGTCGAGAGATAGAATCGCGGAGGTTGGTCGGCGGCAGAAAGCGGTGGACGAGTCAGCGCCAGCAGCGGCGCGCTCCCCTCCGTCGTGGCCGCAGGGAGTTCGGTGACCGTCCATCCATGCCGGCGCGCTGCCGCCAGGATCTGGGTGAGCAGGGCCACGACGTCGATGCCCTCCCCGGCATACCGTCCCACGTTGCGACCCAGCCGGTTCATGGGGAGGAGTCCGGCGTCGGGACGACGGCGGGCCGGAGTTGGCTGGCCTTGCTCCAGGTCACGAGGCCCGCGACGAGCGCGAGCAGGGCGCAGACCGTGTAGGGGAGGGCGGGGTGCCACATGAAAGTGGCGCTGGCGAAGAGGGGACCGAGGATCCGGGCGAGTGCTCCCGATCCCTGGGCCACGCCCAGCGTCGCGCCCTGCTCCACCGCGGGGGTGAGCATCGAAATCAGACCGAACAGCGGCGGGCGGGTGAGGCCGGAGCCGATCGCCAGCAACGAAACGTTCACCAGCAGCAGTACCCAGGCGGGTCCTCCGACCACGAACAGCATTCCGAAGAATCGCCACCGCGACGCATCGGGATCCTTCCAGAGCGCGGTGAGGGAGACGGCCGGCGAACCGGTGAAGAACGGCAGCGGCACCAGGCTGGCCCCGACGAGGATCAGGCTCAGCGCCACCAGGCGCGCCTCGCCGAGGGTGCGCACGAGGCGGCCGATCGGGCCGCCTTGGACGAAGGCGCCAATCAGGCCGGAAAGCGCAAAAAGGAAAGCGATCGCGATCTCGGCGTCGGTGGTGCCCTTGGCGAACCGGAAATTCTCCGCGATGACCAGTCCCAGCGTGGTCTCGAAGCAGCTGAACGCGAAGGTGGCGAGGAAGAAAACGCCTACCAGGAGGCCTATCCCGGGGCGGGACAGGACCTCCCGCCAGTGATCGAAACGCCCTCCGGCGCGGGCTGGTGCGGTCGCGTCGGCGGGACGACTCTCGCCGAGGAAGAACCACGCCAGGCCGAAGTTCAGGAGGCAGATACCGGCGGCGATCCAGCCGGGACCCGACAGGCCCAGCCAAAGCAGGGCCACGACCGCCAAGGCGGGCCCGCAGATGAAGCCGAGGCCGAACGCCATCCCAATCAGTCCCATTTTCCTGGATCGATCCGCCGGAGGCGTCAGGTCCGCGATGTACGCTTGCGCCACCGTGATGTTCGCGCCGCATACCCCCGAAAGCACGCGGGAGGCGAGGATGATCCCCATCGCGGCCGCGGGGTTCGTCAGTCCGGATCCGATGGCGAAAAGGGCGTACGAGACGACAAAACCCGCCGTGCTCACCAGCAGGACCGGCCGCCGCCCGATGCGGTCCGAGAGTTTTCCCCACCACGGCGCGAAGAGGAATTGCATCAGCGAATACGAGGCGACGATCGCTCCGAGCATCCAGCCGGACGCCCCGAAGTCGCGGACGTACTTGGGCAGCAGCGGCAGCACGATGCCGAAACCGATCAAGTCCACGAACACCGTTAGAAAAATGACCAGCAGCGAGGGTTTTCTCATGCAACGGCCCCCGGGGCGGAGCCCACTCCGTCCCGGCGGCGGCGGATCGTAGAAGCCGCCCCGTGCCCACCGCAAGGACGGCGCCTCGGGCCGAAGCCGTGCCCCCGATCTACCGCTCGAACTGCCGGCGCATGGCCTCGGCAAAGGGCTCATGGACCAGGCCGAAGGACCTGTCCGCCGGGGCCCCATCACCCACGTTGTCCTCCTCCAGCATGAGCAGTTGGTCGCGCGTCAGCGGGGCCGGCCGGCGCAGCAACCCCCGGAAGAGGCCCTCCAGAACCCAGGCCTGGGCCCGCGCCACCGGCATGGGCAGGGCGATCAGCAGCCGTCGACGCTGAAGCGCACCCAGCAGGTCCCGGAGCATGGCTCGGAACTCCATCCGCTCGGGCCCGCACAAATCATAGGTTCGACCCATGCTCGCTGGCTGATCGAGCGCTCCCACGAACGCCCGGGCGACCTGCACGACGGAGATCGGTTGCACCAGGTTCCGTCCCGAGCCCATCAACGGCAGGAAGGGTGACCAGGCGGAAAGCCGCGCGAAGAGGTTCGTGAACGCGTCGGCCGGACCGTAAATCAGGGACGGCCGGAAGATCGTCCAGGCGGGCGCCTCCCTGCGGACGCACTCCTCGGCGCGCCACTTGGTCTGGTGATACCGGGACCGGGCGCCGGGCCGTGTGCCCAGCGCGCTCATGTGCAGAAACCGCTGGACCCCAGCACTCTGCGCTGCGGTCACCACCGCCTGGGACGTCGCGCAGTGTACGCGGTCGAAGGTTTGATTCCCCTGCTCGCTGATGATCCCGATCAGGTGGATCACCGCATCCAGGTTCTCCAGCGCGGCGGTCAGGCTCCGCTCGTCCAAGAAATCCACTTCCCGTACGCTCGCCGATCTGAGAGATTTTCCCTCCCCGGGGGCGGAAGGTCGCCTGGACCGCACGAGCAGCCGGACCGAATGGCCAAGCTCGTGCAATTGTCCTAGGATCTCCCGCCCGACCAGGCCAGTACCGCCCGTGAGACCGATTTCCACGGCGGCAGGTTAGCGGGGACTGCCGAAGAAGCCACTGGTTGCTACAACACCGGAAAATTCCGGAAAAATTTGTTGCAGCACCTACGGTCTTTGGGCACTTTGTCCGTCCCTTTCGCCTCAAAGCAAAAAGGGGATCCCAGTAACGCGATGCCGACCATCAACCAACTTGTCCGCAAGGGACGCCTTAAGTTGAATTTCAAGTCGAAGGCGCCCGCCCTCCAAGGCGCGCCCTTCCGGCGGGGCGTCTGCCTGCAGGTCATGACCCGCACGCCGAAGAAGCCCAACTCCGCCATGCGCAAAGTGGCGAAGGTTCGGTTGACCAACGGCTACGAGGTCATCGCCTACATCCCCGACGAGGGGCATAACCTGCAGGAGCATTCCATCGTGCTGGTCCGCGGTGGCCGCGTGAAGGATCTCCCCGGTGTCCGCTACCATATCGTGCGTGGCACCCTCGACTGCCAAGGTGTGGAGAAGCGCCGTGTAAGCCGCTCCAAGTACGGTGTCAAGCGGCCTAAGGCGCCCAAGACCGCCAAGCCCGCAGGCGCCAAGTAACTAAGCCCGGCGCCAAGTAAGTTAGCCCGGCGCCAAGTAAGCCCTCCCGCTCCATACTCCCTCCGCTCTCTCTTATGTCGCGTCGCCGCCGAGCCGAAAAGCGTCCCCTCATCACGGACCCCAAGTACAACAGTCCGCTGGTCACCCGGTTGGTCAACACCGTGATGCAACGCGGGAAGAAGAGTCTCGCCCAGCGGGTGGTCTACGGTGCCTTCGACCGGATCATCGAGAAGAACCCCACCTCGAACCCCCTCGAGATCCTGCAGCGCGCCGTCGACAACGCCAAACCCCGCCTCGAGGTCAAGGCCCGTCGCGTCGGGGGTGCCACCTATCAGGTGCCGCTGGAAGTGGCGACCGACCGCCAGCAGGGCTTGGCCGTCCGTTGGATCGTTTTACTCGCCGACGGTCGCAAGGGCGTGCCCATGACCGACGCGCTCGCGACCGAAATCCTGGATGCCTACCAGGGCCAGGGTAACGCCATCCGCAAGCGGGATGAGGTTCACAAGATGGCGCAGGCCAACAAGGCCTTTGCTCACTTCCGCTGGTAGACCGACGGCAATCACCACGACCCCGGTTTGTTCCCAGGAACCTTCGTCTCCAGATAACTCCCTCCCCGCGATCGATGACCGCAGAAGTTACAGACAGCCAATCGCTCAACGCCCCCGACCGGCTCTACACGCTGGAACGGACGCGCAACATTGGCATCGCGGCCCACATCGACGCAGGCAAGACGACGACCACCGAGCGGATTCTGTTCTACACCGGTCTGATCCACAAGATGGGCGACGTCGATGACGGCAACACCGTCACCGACTGGATGGAGCAGGAGAGGGAACGCGGGATCACCATCACCTCGGCGGCGACCACCTGCTACTGGACCCAGAAGGAAGACGGTTGCGCGAAGCTCCACAACGGGGTGGCGCACCGCATCAACATCATCGACACCCCCGGTCACGTGGATTTCACCGCCGAGGTCGAGCGCTCGATGCGCG
>JBBQML010000006.1:0-20467 GCA_038328885.1 Verrucomicrobiota bacterium
TCTCCCGTCTCACGCGCTCCGCGCGACCCACGACCCACGACCCACGACCCACGACTCACCCCCATCAGGCGATCCCGATGACCCGCGCGACCGCGTCCCGCGTCGCGGCCACCACGGTCGGCTTGAAATCAGACTGTCCAAGTGCCGTATCAGGATCCTTAAGCCCATGGCCGGTCATGGTCGCGGTGACCACACTGCCCGGCGGTATGCTTCCTTCCTTCACACAGCGGATCAGACCGGCCAGGGGTGCGGCGCAGGCCGGCTCGACGAAGACCCCCTCGGTGCGTGCCACCAAACGGTAAGCGGCCAGAATCTCCTCGTCGCTGACCTTGCCGATGCGCCCCTGCGATTCCTGCATCGCCGCCGTGGCTCCGTGCCAACTCGCCGGGTTGCCGATGCGGATCGCCGTCGCCACCGTCTGCGGGTCGTCCACGGGTGCTCCATCCACAATCGGCGCCGACCCGGCGGCCTGCCAACCGAACATGCGCGGCAGGCGGTCCGCCCGCCCCGCCGCATGGTATTCGCGGAAACCCCGCCAGTAGGCAGTGATGTTGCCGGCGTTGCCCACCGGCAGGAAGTGGAAGTCCGGCGCGCGACCCAACTGGTCACAGATCTCGAATGCGGCCGTCTTCTGCCCCTCGATCCGCACGGGATTCACGCTGTTGACCACTTCAACCTGACCCGTGTCCCCCAACTCGCGCACGATCCGCAGGGCGACATCGAAGTTCCCCTCGATGGCGATGGTCGTGGCGCCGCACATCAGCGCCTGGGCCAGTTTGCCGAGGGCGATCTTCCCGTGGGGAAGCACCACGACGCAAAGCAGGCCCGCCCGCGCGGCGTAGGCCGCCGCACTGGCCGAGGTGTTCCCGGTGCTCGCGCAGATCACCACCTTCGCCCCGCGTTCCTTGGCCTTGGTCACCGCCATGGTCATCCCCCGATCCTTGAAGGACGCCGTGGGGTTGGTCGCCTCGTACTTCAAGTACAGGGTGAAGTCCCTTCCCCCGATGGCCTGGACGAAATGATCCGCCTGGATCAGAGGGGTGTTCCCCTCCTGCAGGCTCACCACGGGGGTGTCGTCGGTGACCGGGAGGAAGGCCCGATACCGGTGAATGACGCCCTGCCACCCTGGGGGCGGAGGCAGTGGGCAGGGAGCCTGGCTGGGGGGCGCGGTCGGGGAACAGGTGGGAGTCGGCATCGGGTTCTCGCAATCAGGCGAAGGTTTCCACACGGAAGAGCGCGGGGTCGCCCTTCACCACCGGCAACCGCCGAATCCCCGCCAACGCACGGTCCACCGCCGCCCGCGGGGCGTCGTGGAGCATCAGGATAAGCGGAACGCTGGCCCCTTCGTGGCCCTCGGGTTGAATGACCGAGGAGATCCCAATGTGGTTCCGGGCCAGGTGCGTGGCCACCCGCGCCAGCACCCCGGGGCGGTCGGTCACGCTCAGCCGCAGGTAGTAACCAGAGACGATCTCGCCCCCCGGCAGCAGCCCCCCGTTCCGCTCATGGGGCACAAACGGCGGCATCCGATCCGCTCCGCCATTCGTCAGGTCCAGCGCCGCATCGGCCAGGTCGCTCAACACCGCACTGGCGGTCGCATCCCGCCCCGCCCCGCGGCCGTAGTAAAGCGTGTCGCCCACGATGTCTCCGCGCACAAAAACCGCGTTGAAGACCCCACCCACACTTGCCAGGACGTGCCGGTTCGGCACCAGCGTCGGACCCACCGAGACACTGATGCACGAACGCACCGCCCCGCTCCGGCCCTGCGTCCGGGCCCGGCCCTTGACCTTGCCGGCGCCACGCACAGACCGTTCGGGCACGGCCACCGTCTTGATCGCAGCCAGTAGCTTGATGGTGTAGCCGAGTTGCCCCGCGAACTGGATGTCCAACGCCGACACCGGCCGGATTCCCTCCACTGCCACGTCCGCCACGTCCACCCAGAACCCATGGGCCAGCGACGCCAGAATCCCGGTCTTGTGCAGCGCGTCCAACCCATCCACGTCCAACGAGGCATCCGCCTCCGCATAGCCGAGTCGCTGGGCGTCGGCCAGCACCGCCCCGAACTCCCCCCGCTCCGCCTGCATCCGGGTGAGGATGTAATTGCAGGTGCCGTTCAGAATCCCGTACAGGTGCGTGATCCGGTTCCCCACGAGCGCCTCGCGGAGCACCTTGATGATGGGTATCCCGCCGCCCACGCTGGCTTCGTAATACAGGCTCCGTCCCCCTGCCCGCGCCGCACTGAAAAGCTCCTCGCCATGCGCGGAAAGCAGCGCCTTGTTCGCGGTCACCAAAGGCTTTCCCGCCCGCAGTGTGGCCAGCGCCATCTCCCGGGCCGTGCCGGTTCCCCCGACCATTTCCACCACGACGTGCGTCTCCGGGTCCGCCACCGCCTGGCGCCACTCCGTCGAAATCAGGCCGGGAGGCACCTCGAAATCCCGCGCCTTCCCGGGATCCCTCACCACCACATGGTTCACCCGCAGCTGGACCCCGAGCCGCGACGCCATGAGAGCGCCGTTGCGACGGAGAGCGTCAAAGACCCCCCCCCCCACAGTACCCGCCCCCAGAATCGCCACGTTGACCTGCCTCATAAAGGACCGCGAGGTTGCCGTGCCCCTGAGCCTCCCGACAAACGGAAAAAGCCGCCGGTCGCCGGCGCCTCCGTGCCGCGTCAACCTCTGCCCACCGCTCTCCGCTCTCCGACCTCCGACCTCCGTCCTCCGACCTCTGACCCCGGACCTCCGACCTCGGACCTCGGACCTCGGACCTCGGACCTCCGTCCTCCGACCTCCGACCTCTGACCCCGGACCTCCGACCTCCGACCTCCGACCCCGGACCTCCGACCTCCGACCCCGGACCTCCGACCTCCGACTTCCGACAACCGGCCTCCGGTGGTACGGTGGCGCTGTCATGCACGCCGCGCGTCGCGCCACCGACTCCGAAGCCCCCCCGAAGCGGGTCCCGGCTGCGTGCGCGTTCACCCTGATCGAGTTGCTCGTCGTCATCGCGATCATCGCGATCCTGGCCAGCCTCCTGCTCCCCAGCCTGTCGAACGCCAAGGAATCCGGCCGGCGCATCAAGTGCGTCAGCAACCTGCGGCAGCTGGGAATCACCTGGCAGCTCTACACCGACGACAACGACGACCTCCTGCCGGCCAATGGCCACGGCAACGCGCAGACCCTGGCGGGCCGCCGCCTCTGGGTCGTCGGAAACACCCACCTCGACCCGCCCGCGTTCACCAACCTTGATTACCTCCTCGACCCGCGGTACGCCCTCTTCGCCGACCTCCTGCGCACACCTTCGATTTACAAGTGTCCCTCCGACCGCTCGACCATCGACATCGGGGGCCGGAACCACCCCAAGACACGGACCTACGCGCTCAACGGCTACCTCGGCTGGCAGGATCCCCCGCCCCAATCCTCGTACCTTTCGTCCCGCCACCGTCTCTTCCTCAAAGGCAACGACCTCAGCGTCGCCAATCCTGCCGGTCTGTTCCAGTTCATCGACACCTCCCCCGGCAACATCTGCCACTCCGGCTTCGTGACCTACCTGGATGAGGGACTGACCCCGGGGAACGGGCTGCCCGGGTTGTACTACCACCTCCCCTCCGCCATCCACCGGCGCAGCAGCCCGGTCAGCTTCACGGACGGCCATGTCCAAACGCACCGCTGGCGGGAAGAGGCGACCATCTCCCTGGCCCAGCAGCGTTGGGTGCCCGATCACTTGACTCTCTACGCCCCGGGCAGCGCCGACCTCGCCTGGCTCAAGGAGCGGGCCTCGGTGCTTCGGTCCACTCCCTGAGCGCGTGGCGTAATCAACACGCGCATCCTGGACGCAATCACCCAGCACCCGCCCCCACCTGCCGTGCCCATGGTCGTGGTCGAAGGTCGGCGGTGCGGCGTGCCGGTGACCGACGAGGCCCAGGATGGCGAGGGAACTCGGGAGGAGTCGGGTAATGAGGTTCGTTCTCGCAGGCAGCCACGGTGGGCCTTCACCCCATAGCGAGGAACCGAACCGACGGCTATCGTCAGCCAATGCACGCGTCCACCGCCCACCCCGTGGCTTCCCGACCCAACCGCTAACGGCCCACCCGACGCACCCAGGCCAATACCAACATGCAAACAATGTTCACAGCAGCAGCGAGTTCCAAGAGCGGACGTTCCGAACCCGACCAACCGGACAGCGCCCTGCAAAGACGAAAGCCCGCCGTGGTCCAAGGTGGCAGACCGTCCGCACCAGGCTGCGCCTGGCTGGGCCCATTCGGCCAGACCCCCGTGCGCGGAAGCGATATCGCTGCCTTCATGAAGTCGCAACTGGGCTGAACAGGAGGCCGAGGGCCAGGCTCCTTCGCCGCACACTTCAGTGGCTCCGGATGCTGCGGAGTGCCAGCCACAGACCTGCGCCGAGCGCGACCACCGAGGCCGCGAGCACGAAGCCCCAGGACGAGGGGCGGCGAGGGGTCGGATCCGCCGGCGCCGTGGGGACCGGGCTCGATTCGCGAAGCGCGAGCGGCGTCGGGAGGGTGGGCTCGGAATGGACAGCGGCGGGGGACGCCCCCGAAGGCGCTCGGTTCAATGAAGGCGCAGAACCGCGGCGGCCCAGGATTCCACCGACCTCGATCTTCACCAGGGGATTTTCCGGATCAAAGCCGAGGGCCTTGGCTGCGGAGGCCTGGAGGGCTTCCCCCCAACGCACCGGCAATCGGGTCCCCTGCGTCCAGGCGAGATCGAGCCCGCATTCGCAATCGGCGCCGATGATCGAAAAGATGCCGACAAGGTTGCGGACCGCGATTTCCTCGCCCCTCATCATCGGCCCGATCCACCGCGCCCGACCGAACAGCACCGCAACCCGGGGCACCGATACCGGTTCGGTGCCAAGTCTCAGGCTCCAGAGCAGCGTCCTCTCACGCTCCATCGAAGCGGTGTCGAGCGTCAGCAGGACCGGTGCCTCCGCGATCGGCTTGGGCAGGGTCCGCATCAGTTGCCGGATTTCCTCGATGGCGTTGATGATCGTCTGACGCGCCTCGCCATTGGCGTCCCCGTCAGTGCCCTCGATGAGGAGCACAGCGCCGAACGACTGGCTGACGGCGCGGACGATGGCCTCACGCAAAGGGGACGAGAAAATCCGGTCGAGGTTGCCCGACACGGCTTCGGCGAGGCCTACGCCAGGCTCGGCCAGGGGGCAAGGCAGGCTCTGGCCGTCGGGTGAGACCAGAACCGCCGTGGGGTACACGACGTCCTCGGCCGCCGAGTGATAGCGCAGGGCCGGGTGGGGTGGCTGATCCTCGACGTTGACGATCTCGGTCGTGACGTTGCCGTCACGCAGGACCGTGGAAGTGGCGTTCGTCAGGACCGGGTTCACGTCCAAGTCTGCTCCCCGCCGGACAAAGCAGTAGAGATGGTAGGGTTCGTTCTCGAGATCGACAAAGCCCACATCACGCACGTTGTAGCGGCAGGCCAAGGCCGGGAATGGGAGCAGGAAAACCAGGACCAGGAAGACCAGCAGGACTTGGGTGGCAAACCCCGGGGGTATCCGCCGCCCTGAGTCGTCGGTCACGCTGAGTGATGGCATTCGGGGACCCCGGGCTAAAGGGATGGACTGCGCGACCGGCCGGCAGCGGACTGCTGGATCAGTTCCCTTCCGCCGAAGCACACAATCTGCCCGCCCTCGAGCGAGACGACGATGCGCCCCGCCCGATCCAGCGCCAGCCCCCACGGCACCGGAACGCCGGGCAGGGTCTGCGACCAGAGGGTCTTGCCGTCCTGGATCGAGTAGGCCGCCAGTTCGGAGGCCCGCGCCACGACGACAGCATTGCGTCCCAGGGCGACCGCGGTGCTCTCCTTGCTCTCGATTTCCCAGACAGGCTCGAGTCCGGCGACGCGTGGCTTGCCCCAGCCAGCCAGGAACCGCTCCGTCCGTTGCTCCTCCACCCGCCGGTAGCCGGCGACTCTCGCGTTGTTGACCCAGGTGACGTCGCGGTCGCCCATCGATGCCAGCCAGGTTTTGCTCAGGACCGAGGAGTCGTAGACCTTCCATTTCGGGTGCGCATAGAAGGGCTGATCACTCACCAGGACCCGGTCGCCGATCAGGAACAGGGATGCGCCACGCGGACTTTCCGAGGAGGGCAGATTGCCGCCTGCCATGCGCCGGACCAGGCCGAGGTCATTCAGGCACTTGCCGTCCGCGAGGTCGTACACCCCGGGCGAGACCACGTTGCCGCCCGCGAGCCAGAGTTTGTTCTGGTGGATGATCATGTGTCCCTGGACGCTGACCCCGGCGAGTGAGTCGGGATCGAGATGACCGGAGGTGTTGTTCTGCCATTTCAACTGTCCGGTCAGCGCATCGAGCGCGTAGACGTGCGTGCCGTCGTAGTTGACGATCCCCGCAGCGATATAGGCGACGCCGTCCTGCACCAGAACGCCGCTGGCTGCCGGCCAGGTCGAGAGGAGTTGGCCGTAGACCGGGATCTTCCGCTCGACGGGCGCGGCCCGGAATCGCCAAAGCAGCCGGCCGGTTTGCGCCGAGAACGAGTACACCCAGCCATCGCCCGAACCAACGAAGGCGCGACCCTTCCAGAGGGTGGGAGGATACCGCACCGCCCCGCCCGTGTAGGCCGTCCAAGCCGGACCGCCCGTGTCGGCCCGGGAAGCGCGGACGATCCCGTCGGAACCACCGACGAAGACCAGGCCGTCCGCGACCGTCGGTGAGGTGGGCGTGATCTCATCCTTCGGGGCAGTCTGCCAGAGACGGTGGCTCCGGACCGGCACCGAGGCGTCTACCGCGGTGGACGCCTGGTTGTCGGCGCGGAAGGTCGGCCAGTCGGAAGCCGAGTCGAGGGGAGGAGCCACCACCGCGGAGGAGGTGGCCGAGGTTTCGAGGCGTTCAGACCCGCGGGCGGCAGCAGCGAAGTCGAAGTCGCCGGCCGGTCCGAGGCTGGTGATGCCGTAGAGCGTGAGGTTGCAGTCGCAGGTGCTCGGCCACCAGTACAGCAGGCCGTTCGCGACGGTCACCCCGTCCTGGCATTGGGCGCGCATGGGGGAGACGAGCTGGACTTGCGCACCGGCCTGGCCCACCCGGGTCGAACCGCCGCTGGCACGGCAGAAGATCGCGTCCATCGCCCCGGTGGGGCGGGCACAGGCCCGGCGGGCAAGCGTCAGTTCCTGGAGAACCCGGCCGGTGAGCGGGTCAAATCTCCGGCTGGGCTCCCCGTCGATCTGACCGCTGAGCGCCCACAGCGCATCGTCCTGCAGCACGAGCTGGTAGTTGTTGTACGGGTGCTGCCAGAGGAGGCGGCCGTCGCCCGCCGAAACCGCCAGCAACCGGCTCAGGGTCGGTCCCGCGAGATAGAGCGCCTCCGCACTCGCGCGGGTGTAGGTCGTGGTACGCCAGTTCGTGCGCCAGTCCTGACGCGGCAAGGCGGGACCGAGCGCCTCGAATAGATCAGGCGAGTCAGCGGGTGTCCGCCGCCAGAGCTCCCGCCCCGTCTTGGCGTCAAGGCAGGCCAGGTAGCCCGAGTGCCGGAAGATGAACACCCGCCCGGCCTTCAGGCACGTCGCGCGGCCATCAAACGGCTCCGCCTCCTGGTGCCGCCAGCGGATGCTCTTGGTCTCCGGGTCGATGGCCAGCAGGGTCCGGCCGAAACCCCAGGGATGCGCGGGCTGGTTGAACGCAGGCGAGAGGGGATCCCAGGGCCAGCCGTGCCGGTCGCTCCGCATGCGGATGATCGGATCCTGCTGCTCCGCCTCGCCGATCGTCGCATAAAGGAGGCCGCCTTCGAGGGCCATCCACTTCCAGAAGGACCCGCCCGTAAGTTCCACGGGCGGGCGGATCTCGTCGCGCAATTCGCCCGTGGCCGCGTCGACCACCTTGCAGGACGTGTCGTCCGCGTAATACACCACGTCCTGGGTGGCGATCAGGGTGTTGCGGTGGACGTTGATCCCGGGCGGAATCTCCCGCCGCCAGAGGAACGCGCCGTTGTAGCCGTTGAACGCCGCCAGGGTGTTGAGCCAGGGCTCCTCGCGCTCCTTGAACGCAATGTGTCCGAAAAGCTTGAAGACACGACCGCCGGCCGCCACGGCGGCTTGCGGAAGGGGCGCATAGCGGGGGTCGGCGAGGAACTGAGTGAGGTACGGACCCCTGGCCACCTCGTCGCGGGAGGCTGGGTTGTTGTCAGGACCATGGTAGGGATGGCTCCAGTCATCCACGCCAGCCGGAACCGGTTTCACCAGTCGCCGTTCCCCCACCAACGCCCTCCCCAGCGGCCGCAGCACACGGAGCAACTCCGCTTCCGAAACGCCGGTGGCATCCCCCACCACCAGGATCGCATCGGCGATGTTGTCAGCGAGATGGAGCCGGCTCAGGGGCCCCTGGTCGACATAAACGCGGCGCCCCAGCAGACCCCGGGCATCCACCGCGCGGCGGGCCTTCTCCACGTCGTCACCCTTCGCCAGTTGGACGTAGATCAACAGCTCGGACTCCCGTGCCAGTCGCATCGCGGTCTCGCACTCCGGCTCCCCCAGAACCACGCACACACCCTGCGAAACCCCCAGGCGCCCGACGAGCGAATCAGCGGGCAAGGCGGACCTCGCAGATCCGGCGGATGCACCGGAGGCGGCGGGCAGCAGACCGCTCAAACAGTGGCCCGGCCCGCCGAGGTTCGCCCAAGCCAGGCAGAGCGTCAGTCCGAGGAGGGGAAGGAACCGTCGCCGAGTGCGCTGCGAGTTTCGCATGGGGGCAATGCTGTTGACTGCCAGTGGGAGTGGCGTGCCGGGTGGATCGTCGGAAACCTTGGCCGGGTTCCACGGAGGCCGGCAAGCCGGATCTCATCGACCCCAGCAGGCCAGCAGGCCATATCGGATTCAGCGGGCGGGCGGATTGACGGATCGGGCCCAGCCGGCAAGAGTTCGGGTCCCGGGAAGAGAGCCATTCCGGCCGGCCCGAGGCCCCACCATGCCATCCAACCCCAAAGAGAGTTCCGAAGAGAGTCCGCGCCCAGTAGCGGACCACGGTCTCAAACCGACCCCCGTCCATTTCGCATGAAGGGCATCGTTCTCGCCGGCGGAGCCGGCTCGCGCCTCTACCCCCTCACGCTGGTTGCCAGCAAGCAGCTGCAACCCGTCTACGACAAGCCCATGGTCTACTACCCGCTGACCACGCTCATCGAGGGCGGCGTCCGCGAGTTCTGCCTGATCTCCACCCCGCAGGATCTGCCCCGCTACCGCCAGTTGTTCGGGGACGGCTCCCGGTTCGGCGTGACCATCGACTACCGGGAACAAGCCCGCCCCGAGGGCATCGCCCAGGCGTTTCGCATCGCCGAGACGTTCATCGGTTCGGATCCCGTGACCCTGATCCTCGGCGACAACGTGTTCTACGGGGGGGAAACGTTGCAGCAGGCCTTCGCCCAGTTCCGCGCCGGCGCCACCATCTTCGGTTACCACGTCAACGACCCGGAACGCTACGGCGTGGTGGAGTTCGGCCCGGACGGCCTGGCCAGGTCCATCGAGGAGAAGCCCACCCGACCGAAAAGCAGTTACGCCGTGCCCGGGCTGTACCTTTACGACAACCAGGTTGTTCAGATCGCGCGCGACCTGAAGCCCTCGCCCCGAGGTGAACTCGAGATCACGGACGTCAACCTCGAGTACCTGCGCCGCGGCGAATTGCGGGTCTGCCGGCTCAGCCGGGGGTTCGCCTGGCTGGACGCCGGGACCAGCAGCAGCCTGCACGAGGCGTCGGCGTACGTGCAGACGATCGAGAAGCGCACCGGAATCAAGATCGGCTGCCCCGAGGAGGCGGCGTTCCGACGGGGTTTCATCGATGCCACGCGGTTCGCTGCCCTGGTCAGTTCCCTGCCGAAGTGCGAGTACCGGGCCTACCTCGAGGATGTCGAGGCGGAAGCCACCCGCGCATAAGCCGATCCACCAATGTCCATACCCATTGTCCTGATCCTGGGCGGCACGGGCTATGTCGGCCAGGCCTTCGTGCGCGAGATCGCGTCCCGGGGATGGGAGGCCCGCAACGTCCGACGGAGCGAGGTCGATTACACCCGCTTGCAGCCGCTGCTCGATCTCCTTCGCTCGCGGCCCTGGACCTTCGTGGTGAATTGCGCCGGATACACCGGCAAACCGAACGTCGACGCCTGCGAGGACCACCGCGCGGATACCCTGCTGGGCAATGCCATCCTCCCGCAGACCATCGCCCACGCCTGCGCCATGGCGGGCCTGCCCTGGGGACACGTGAGCTCCGGTTGCATCTATCGTGGCGCGAAGGTCCGCCAGACGGATGGATCCTTCCGCACCGAGACGGACCTCACCCGGCCCGACCTGCAACGCCTCGCCGCCGAACAGCCGGACTGCCTGGCCGGGTTCACCGAGACGGACCCCCCGAATTTCAGCTTCCGTTCCCCCCCTTGCAGCTTCTACAGCGGCACGAAAGCGCTGGGAGAGGAGGTTCTCGCAGGCGCCCCCCGTTGTTACATCTGGCGGCTGCGGATCCCCTTCGACGAGGTCGACAACCCGCGCAACTACCTCACCAAGGTCCAGCGCTATGCGAAGGTGTACGACAATACCAATTCCCTGTCGCACCTGACCGATTTCGCCCATGGGTGCCTGGAGTTATGGGCTCGCGGAGCAGCGTTCGGCACCTACAACGTCACCAACCCGGGACACGTCACCACCCGGGAGGTGATCGAACTCCTCCGGCACCACCTGGCTCCGGATCGTGAGTTCGCGTTTTGGGAGAACGACGAGGAATTCTACCGCGTCGCCGCCCGCACCCCCCGATCAAATTGCATCCTCGACGTCAGCAAGCTCCGGGCGGCAGGGGTCCTGCTGCGGCCGGTGCGCGAGGCCCTCGAACACTCCCTCCGGAACTGGCGCCCCGCCTAGGGCGCTTCAACCCTCTCCCCCTGACCTGAATGAACCTCCTCGTCACCGGCGGAGCCGGCTTCATCGGCTGCAACGTCGTGCGCCATGCTCTCGGCCAACCCGGCCTGCATCGCCTCGTGAACCTCGACTGCCTCACCTACGCAGGCAGTCTGGCCAACCTGACCGACCTCGCGCGGCACCCCGCTTATGTCTTCGAGCAGGTAGACCTCCGCGAGAAGGCGGCGGTGCTCCGCGTGGTCCGCGAGCACGCCATCACCCACGTGCTCCATCTCGCCGCCGAGAGCCATGTGGACCGTTCCATTGAAGGCCCCGCCGACTTCATCCATACCAACATCGTCGGCACCTTCCACCTGCTGGAGGCCTGCCGCGACGCATGGTTGGAGGCCCCCTTCAAGCTGCGCCCCGGGCCTGAGCCGCGGTTCCATCACGTCAGCACCGACGAGGTCTACGGTTCCCTGGGAGCCACCGGGTTCTTCACCGAATCCACCCCGTACGCCCCGAATTCACCCTATTCCGCCAGCAAGGCCTCGAGCGACCTCCTGGTGCGGGCCTATCACCACACTTACGGGCTGCCCACCGTGGTCACCAACTGCTCGAACAACTACGGCCCACACCAGTTCCCGGAGAAACTGATCCCGGTGGTGATCGACCGTGCCCTGCACCGCCAACCCATCCCGGTCTATGGCGATGGCCTGAACGTACGCGATTGGCTCCACGTCACCGACCACGCCGAGGCCCTCTGGCAGGTGCTGACCCGCGGGATCGACGGCGAAACCTACAATGTCGGCGGTCACAATGAATGGGCCAACCTCCGCATCGTGGAGTTGATCTGCGACACGATCGACGAACTCAGCCCGGACACCGGCGGCAACTCCCGGCAATTGATCACGTTCGTCAAGGATCGCCCCGGCCACGACCGCCGCTATGCCATCGACGCCTCGAAGATCGAACGGGAGCTCGGATGGCGCCCCACCTACACGTTCGAAAAGGGAATCCGTCAGACCGTCCAGTGGTACCTGGATCACCAGGCATGGGTCGGGCAGGTGCAGTCGCGCCACTGACCGGTGCCCTGCCCCCCGCACCTACCATGAGCCCGCTGCGGAACCCCGCCCTGCCGGGCGGCGGGCCGGCGCGACTGGCCATCCTGGTCCATGGCTCGCCGCAAAGCGTCGAGGCCGTTCGGGCCCGGGAGTTGTCGGCAGGACTGCCGCAGGATCGTTTCCAGTGCAGGGTTCTTCACCGCGAGGGCCCACGCACCAGCCTCGCACTCCGCTGGCACCGCCAGCTTCGGGAGTACCGCCCCCACGCCCTCTACGTCCTGAACACCGCCTTGCCAGGCGCCGTGCTCGCTCCCGGTTGGGGACGCTGGCACGGAATCCCCTTCGCCCTCGACACCGGTGACGTCGTCTACGAAATGGCCCGGGCGTCCGGCGTGGAACCCGCCTGGCGACTGCCCTTTCTCCTGCTGGTCGAGAAGCTCGCGCTCCGGAACGCCACCCGGATCGTCGTGCGGGGCAGCCGTCACCGCGATCACCTCCTCGGACTCGGCCACCGCCACGTCGAGGTCATTCGCGACGGTTATGTGGATCCCGGCCCCGTCGCCCCCACCGCAGTGGCCGCCCTTCGACGGCGCCTCGGTCTGCCCGAGGACGCCTTCGTCGTCGGCGTCCTCGGCTCGCTGGTCCACAGCCCACGCTTGGACATCTGCTACGGCTGGGACCTCATCAGCGCGCTCTCGCATCTCGCCGGCCTGCCGGTTCATGGGCTGATCATTGGCGACGGAAACGGGCTTCCCTGGCTCCAGGAACGGGCACGGGTGGCCGGGGTGAGCCACCGCCTGACCTTTGCCGGGCGGATCCCCTACGAGGAGGTGCAACCGGCTCTTCGACTGATGGACATCGCCCTCTCCACGCAAACCAACAACCTCGCTGGCCAGGTGCGCACCACCGGCAAGTTGCCCGAGTACATGGCGGCGGGCCGTTTCATCCTGGCGAGCCGGGTGGGTGACGCCACCCTCCTCCTGCCCGAACCCATGCTCGTGGATTTCCACGGCGCGGTGGACCGCGAGTACCCGGCGCGTCTCGCGGCCCGCATCCGCGAGGTCCAACGACAACCGGCCCTGCAACGACTGGCCGACGAACTCCCCGCGCGGGCGCGCGAGTTCTGCTCCTACGACGTCCTCCGCCCCCGGTTCCACGCCGTGGTCGCCTCCCTCATCGCCGGCGGCATGAGGGGCACCGGCGACGGTGGCGGACGCGCTCCCCACCCGGGGGAGGCGCCAGAGTCGCCCAGGACGAACGCCTGACGACCCCATGAACATCGCCCTGGTAGTCCATGATTTCGACCCCGGTTTGGGCCAGGGCCGATACGCCCTGGAGTTGGCCCGGCGTTTCTCCCCCGCCCACTCGGTCGACATCTACGCCAACACCTTCGCCTCCGAGCTCCTGCCAGGGTGGCGGTTCATCCGGGTCCCAGCCTGGCGTCGTTCGGCCCTGCTCTCCATCTTCACCTTTCTGCTGCGCGCCGAAGCCTTGGTTCGCCGTCACCCCCACGACGTGGTCCACGCCCAGGGACTCACCTGCTGGGGGGCCGACGTGATCACCGCGCACGTCTGCAACCCCGCGCGCTACCGGATCGCACCGCCGGTGCGGTTGCGGTCCCGGTTGTTTCCTGCGCTGGTCAATCCGGTCGAAACACGTTTCTACCGCCAGGCCCGCGCGCGCCACGTGATCGCGATCTCACGTCAGGTGGCCAGCGAGGTGCGGCGGTTCTATGGCTGGGAGCGGCCGCTCACCGTGATCCACCACGGTGTTGACAGCACCCTCTTCCGGCCGCCGAAGGACCTCGCGGAACGGCAGGCTTGCCGCAACCACTTCCAGTTGCCCGCGACTGGAACCGTCTGGCTCTTCGTTGGGGAGGCCACCAAGGGCCTCGAGTTGGTGGTCCGGCAACTGTCGTCGTTTCCCCAGGCGACGCTCCTGGCCATCTCCCGGTCGGCACCGGCCCCCTTCCTTGCGCTCGCTGAATCACTCGGAGTCGCCAACCAACTGCGCTTCTGGGGGCCCGAACCGGAAATCGCAGTAGCCTACCGGGCCGCGGACCTGTTCATCTACCCCTCCGTCTACGACACCTTCGGCATGGTGGTCGCCGAGGCCATGGCCTCCGGCCTCCCGGTCATCGTCGGCCGCGAAATCGGGGCCGCCGAACTCATCGATTCAGAAAACTCGGGTCTGCTGGTCGACCCCAGCCGGCCGGAGGACCTCCGGGCCGCGCTCGCCCGACTCCACGGGAATCCGGAGTTCGCCCGAAACGTCGGTGCGGCCGGCCGAACTGCCGCGGTCGGCCTCAGCTGGGACCACTGTGCCGAGGAAACACTCCGCGTGTATCATCGAAGCGCCGCGCAGAACCCTGAGGTCGCCACCAGGTCGACGGACCCCACGCAGCCCCAGTGAAGAAGGGTCCTCCACCCTCGGGGCCTATTTCGACTTGGGCGGCTGATAGAGGAAGCGGCGCCGCCGCGCGGACCTCGCCGGAGTCTCGGGCGGCGAGGTCTTGGAGAGCGGCGGCGGTGACGGGACCTTGGGCACGATGCGCACGTTCTCCCGCTTGGGCACCGGCCGCACTTCGTAGAGGAAGTTGCGCCGCGGACGCGGGGGCGCATCCGCCGGTTCGCCAACCGCAACCGACCCTGTGGCGCGCAGGTCCGGAGCAACCCGGGCCGGATCACCCTCCTGGGAAGGTCGACGACCGGCAACCGCCACTGCGCTCATCAGCGCTCCCTCGCGATCACTGCGATCAAGCCCGATGGCCGCTCCCAGGAAAAACCAGGACAGCACCCCCAGCGGAATGCCGATGAATGGCGATCCCGTGGGAAAGGTGAGCACGCAGACAAAGAAGAGGGAGAAACCCCCGAGTCCCAGGGTGCCCAGGATGTCCTCAGGGTGGCGCTTCACGATCTCGTAGCCGTCCCGCAAGGCCGACCACAGCAGCCAGGCGATCACCACCACGCCCACGATCCCCAGCTCAGCCATGAGCTTTCCCAGGTCCCCGTCCACTCCCCAAACCTCGAACTGGGAGGTCAGGGGCATCAGGAACTGCGGAAGTCCAACCAGCGATTTGCCCAGTCCGCCCCCGAGGAACCCGCTGCGCATCAGGAAGTCGAAGCCGGGGGCCCAGACGATCCAGAACCTTCCCACCACGGTGCCCGTGTCCAGCGTGGCCAGACGGTCCACGGAGGCACCGCCTGTCGCCCGCTCCCCGAGCATCAGGCCAACACCCAGAATCGCCAGGAGCGCCAGAAGGCCGGGTGGAACTCGCCTGAACCAGAGGATCGCGATCAAGCCTGCTCCGAAGGCGATCACCGCGCTCCGGGCGCCGCTCAGAAACATGCCATAGCCGATCAGAAGCCCCAGGCCTCCCACCAACGCCTTCTCGAGCAACCCGATCTTGCGATCCGACATCAACGCCGCCGCGAACAACAGCGTCGCCGACATGGCCGCGCCGAAAGCCCCCGAGGAAATGAAGGTCGAGAACCGGCGCAGGATCCAGCGTTGATCAGCGCTCACAAAAGCCTGCCCCCCGAACCGTCGCGCATACTCGGGATCAAGCTTCATCAAGGCCTGAACCTCCTCCTCCGACTGCCCTGCACCATAGATCGCCGTCGCCGCCGCAAGCAGCAGGATCAGCATGAAGTATCCGTGCAATTGCCTCCGGGAACGGATGATCTGGTACCCCAGCCCGAACATCAGCGTCGAGAACACCCAACCCCTGACCGCCGCCAGGGCAACCAACAGCGGTGCCCCTCCGGGCAGCACCAGCGCCAGGAGAAACCAGATGAACACCACACCGTAGAAAGCCTTGAGCGCCCGCCCGGCCCGGGATTCGGGAAAGAAATCCCCCATCGACTTGACCCTCGGCAACACCATCACGAGCGCCAGGATCAGCGGGATGTCGAAGGCAAACGTGGTGATCGGCCCGGGGAATCTCAGCTTCAGCCACCCGTGATAAAACCCGATCGTCAAAGCCACCGCCACCGCCAGGTTCGGCAGGGGATTCGACGCCAGCAGGTCCTTAAGCCGACCCAGAATCGACCTGGCCGAGCCCGCCTCATGTTCAGCCGTGAGGCCTGGATGTGTTGGAGACATGTTGAACCCTCTGCCCGTCGCGGTCGCCGGCGGCCGCTCCAGGCGGGGTCGGCGACCGTAACCCGCCTGCTTTGAGCAGCACAACCCCGCCTTGCCGGTCACCGACGGCCCGCATTAGGCTGTGATCAAACGCCCCCACATGCCCTCCCTGGTCGACCTCGAAATTCTTCGGAAAGCCGCCGCCGCCGTGGGCATCGGAACCCAGGCCCGTCACATCTTCCTCTGCGCCGACCCGGCCGAACCAAGATGCTGCACCTCGGCCGACGGAATCGAGGCCTGGGAGTTCCTCAAACGCCGTCTGAAGGACCGCCAACTCTCGGGACCCCAGCGCTGGGTTCACCGAACCAAGGCCCGCTGCCTCCGGGTGTGTGTCGGCGGACCCATCGCTGTCGTCTACCCCGAGGGCGTCTGGTACCATTCCTGCCGGCCAGAGGTCCTGGCCAGAATCATCGATGAACACCTCATCCTCGGCCAGATCGTGGAGGAGTTCGCCTTCGTCAGACCGGGGCCCTGCCCTTGAACGACCCGGCCCCCCTGCTCGGACGCCCCGCCAACTGCCAAGCTCCGACCGGGCCGCGGTGATGGGCGTCTAAGGCTCGGGCTTCCGGTGGGACGGCAACTGTTCCCTCAAGACCTCCAGGAGCGCGGCGAACCGCCGCGCATTGGCATCGTTCAACGCCGCCAACCGCTCGTGCCCGTCCAGACTCAGGGCCATCACCTGCTCCTTCGACAGGTCGCGATCCCGGATCTCCACCTCGGCGAGCGAACTGCTGTCGGGCAACGGCACGACCGGGAGCGTTTCCCCCAGGAAAAGAGTATCCAGCAACTCAGCCACCGGCCCCTGCGCCCCGGCGACATAAACCGCGTAACCCTGCTCCAAGGCCCGGTCCGAGAGACGCTCGAAGGCTCCCGCGAAGGTGCTGTCGATGCGTGGACACTCCGAAAGATCGATGACCACACGGCCGGGGTGCCGGGCCTCAACCTCGGTCAACAGGTTCTCGAACCGACCGCTCTCCCGCCAGATCCCGGGTCCGACGATCCGGACCAGGTAGAGATCACCCCGGGCGTAGACGCCGAATGCGGTGCTGGTGGAGGCGGTCGGCATGCTCAGGAACTCGTAGCAAGTTCAGGAGGCCCGCGCACGGGTCCTCCGCCCCTCCGGCTGTCCGCCCCCGCGCCCCGGGCTCGACGCCTCGCCCGACCCCCCCCCGAGCAACCGCACCAGGGCCAACTGCAACACCATCGCCCCTTCCAGGCTGCTTCCCACCAATTGCCGGTTGCATCGCAGCAACTCAGTCATGGCGTGGACCAGCTCCTGGGCCGAAAAATTCCGGCAGTGCAGCGCCGATCGGAAAAGCACGTACCCGTTGATGTCGGTCGGGTTGTAGCGGCGATCCACCGGGAACCGCCCCGACGGCAGCGCCTTCAGGGAAGCCAATTGCGCCGTGAACGCCCGGTAGTCGTTGGCTGGCTTGATCAGGCCCTCGCGCAGCAGTTCCTTGGCCAGCAACATCGTTCGAACCTTCGAGATCAACCCGTAGAGCAACCCGATCTCGCTTTTCTGCCGGTCGGACTGCATCGACCAAAGTTCCTCCTCCAGCCGTCGCAACACCCGCGGCAGGTCGCGATCCCCAAACGCATCCGCTAGCGCGAAGGCCCGCGCGTGCCGACCTCGGGTCACCATCGTCTCGACGTCCGCCAGCGTCACCTCCGGGCGGTCACCCGCATAGGTGGCCACTTTCAAGGCCTCCGAGGATAGCTGCCGCGCCTGTGCCCCGATTTGTTCCACAAACGCCGCCAGCGCATCCCCCGAAACCCGCTTCCCCAGGGACCGGAATTCCCCGGCAGCAAGCGTCTCCGCCCGGTCCCGCCAGTCCCGGTCCTCCATGCTCAGGGCCGGGAAGTATTCGGTGGCCGCGAGCTTGTCCAGGTTCTTGAAGAACGACCGGCGGCGATCCATCCGCCCGGCGCTGATGAGGAGCCGCACCCCTTCCCAACGAAAAGTCGCGAGCGCCTTCCCGAGCGCAGCCACCCCCTCCACCACCGCGGCCGACTCGGAAACCCGATCCTCCCCCAGAAAATTGCAGTCACGAAACCACACGGTCTTCGAGCCGCCAAAGAACGGCAGGGTCTGCAAAGCCTCGTTAAGGCGCGCCAACGCCTTGCGAGCCTCGTCGCTGTTGGCCGCCCCGGCGTCCAGTATCTCCTCGTCCCCACCAGGAGCCTGCGCCGTCCACTCCTGAAACACCTGGCGGGCACGCCGCTTCACCGCGAAATCGTCATCGCCCCACACAACCACGAACGGTGGCAGCCCAACCGGTTCCGCGGTCATCCGTCGCCCTCGTCCTCGGGTTTCTCCGGCGTCCCCGACTGGTTCAGTTGCTCGAGGATCTCCGTCATGTCCTCCACCTGCTCGAAGAGTCCGGAGGCCACGAACATCGGCCGGCCGTGAGCCACGGCCAGCGCAATGCAATCGCTGGGCCGGGCATCAATCTCCACCAGCTTGACCCCCAGCTCGTTCTGCTCCTTCAGGATCAGCCGCGCGAAATAGGTGGAATTGCGCAATTCCGAAATCACCACCCGCTCCAGGGAAATGCCGAAGCCTTTGAAGATGCTGCCAATCAGATCGTGGGTCAGGGGTCGTTCGTTCTGCGTCTTGCGCAGGTAATTGGAGATGACCCGACCCATGCCCGTCTCAACCTGGATCACAAACACCTTCTCGGTGTTGCCGATGAAGACGGCCACCCCGTTTTGGGCGGGGAGGATGCCCCGGACTTGCACGGGCACCACTTCAGTCTTCATGAGCGCGATTGTGGGGAGCGTCCCGGAAAAAACAAGCCACGCGGACCGATCGGCCCGAGCCACCCTCCAGAACGGGCCCGGCTGGCAGCAACCGGGGCGGCCCAGCCCCGGGCAGCTCTCCGGGGCGCCTCCGATCCGACCCTCCCCCCCGGAATCCGCCTGCTGGAATCCCGGGGCGGACACTGCGCGCCCTGCGGGATCACTTGCCGCCCAGCGCTGCCTCGATCGCCGCCAGCACTTCCGGGCTGTCCGGTGCCGTCCGCGGCTCGAAACGCTTGAGAACCTTGCCATCGGCCGTCACCAGGAACTTGCCGAAGTTCCAGGCGATATCGCCCGGGAACGCGGATTCCTTGCCCGTCAGGCGTGCGTAAAGCGGGTGCTGCTCCGCCCCCTTCACGTGCAGCTTGCCCATCAGCGGAAACGAAACGTCGTACTTGGACTTGCAGAATTCCTTGATCTCCGTCGGGGAACCCGGCTCCTGCGACCCGAAGTCATTGCACGGAAAACCCACCACGCTGAACCCCTGCGCCTGGTACTTGCGGTGCACTTTCTCGAGGGCCTCGTACTGCGGCGTGAGGCCGCACTTGGAAGCCACGTTCACCACCAGCAGGACCTTGGCCTTCTGCGCCTTCAGGCTCGTTTCCTTGCCGTCGATGTCCTTGACGGGAATCTCAGCGATGTTCACAGGTGCGGCGGGAGCGGTGGTGGCGGTGAGGGTGACGGCGAGAGCCAGAAATACAGTCGGGATTAGACGGGAGAATCGCATGGGCCGCAAAACTGCGCCGAACCCGCCGGATGTCAAATGGCTGCGGGAGGGGCCGAGGGAGGGGCTGCGGGAGGGTTCCGTTGCCTCCGACCCCGCTCACTTGGTCCGACCCCGCGCCCGGGCAACCAGGATGAGCATGAAGACTCCGAAGGCCAGCAGCACCAGACCCCAGTAGAGGTTGATGTTCACCTGCAACGGGTGCTTCTCGTACACCTCCCGGCCACCCAACAGGCCAAAAAGTGTCAGCAACGTTCCGAAGATCGAGAACATCAGGCCGATCGGAAGACGCACGTCGAGTTGCATGGCTTGCCTTACCAGAAGATCAGGTTCAAAAGCAGGGTCGCCACTATCACCAGTACTCCAAGGGTTGCCGGCTGCTTCCACCACGGAACCCCGTGCTCGCGTTGACGCGGCGTGAGCGAAAACACGAGCCCCTTCAGTTCGTCGTCGGTCTTCGTCCGCGAGGTGACCAGGGAGATCACGATCGTCAGAATGAAGCACGCCGTCCACGCGTAGATGGCCGTCCAGAAGTTCTGAGCCATCTCACTCGGGTAAACCATCGAGCCACCCAGCCAACCGCCCTTGATCCCCACCGACGCCGCCTTCGGCAGCGAGAGCCCATGGTGGATGGCGGCGGCCATCGTTCCGCCCAGCAGGCCGAGGAACGCTCCGTGCCCCGTGGCCCGCCGCCAGAACATCCCCAACAGGAACGTGGCAAACAACGGCGCGTTCACGAACGCGAACACGAGTTGGAGCACGTCCATGATGTTGTTGAACTGCGCCGCCGCGTACGCCGCGGCCATGCTCGCCCCAATGCCCACCACCGTCGTCCAGCGCCCCACCGCGAGGTAGTGGGCATCCGTCCCGTCCCGCTTCAC